>NZ_JAFZ01000002.1:302500-425968 GCF_000526395.1 Aminobacterium mobile DSM 12262
AAAGATGGGGTCATTGGAGCTGTATCATATTCAGAATTAGAGAGTGCTGACCAAGCCACACGATATAAAGAAATAAAATTAACCTTATCGGCAACAAACCAACCAGCATCTCTGAAAATAGTTATTAAATGTTGAGGATCTTCAACATACAATATAAAGCTAATAGGCTCCTGCCGCCCCCCCGTTATTGTCTCACTCCAACAAGGGAAAGAATCGCTCGTGAAAAAAGGCGCTTCTTCAAAATGCATCACTTTTGGAGCTTGCAAAGGCGTTTTTAAAATAGTTATTTTTGAAGGATAATAAAAGAATCCCATTAATACATAAAACACGATGAAAAAGAGACCGCTGAGGCAGGAATAACGTTTAGCGTGTTTAGAAAAATGTTTTTTCAATTTTTGACTTCCTGCCGAAATTTGCTCTAAAAAACCCACTGAAATAATCAACCACATTAAACCGATTAAATACCCACCATAAACATCGCTTGCATAATGTACTCCAAAATAAAGACGGCTAAAACCGATTGCTAAAACAACAAGAAGTGCTCCAGAAAAAATATCTACTTTCTTTTTCCATTCATGGGTAATCCGTATTAACGCGTAGGCTACAAAACCATAAAGAGCTACAGCTGAAGAAGCGTGGCCACTTGGAAAAGAGAAAGAATGCTCCAGATACATAGCAACATCTGGCCTTGGACGATGGAAAGCCATTTTGCCTAATGTAGTAAAAAGTTGACTTCCAGCTAAGGTCAACCATAAAGGCAAGATAAAGTTGTTCTTCCCCCAAAACCATGCAATCAGACTTAAAGTAAAAGCCAAACTTATTACTATAAAAGCATTGCCTAGTAGGGTAATCCAAAAGAAAATACGACTTAAAAAGGGATGACGAAGCAAGGTAACAAAATGTGCTATACGGATATCGGCGGCAAAAACAGGCTCTGAAGTAACAACGTCTTCAATAATGCCGAGTAAAAGGATCACTATGTAGAAAAACGAAATGGAAAGAACGGTAAGCGGCAATCCACTAAAAACTCGTCGATCAAAACGCCTCTGTATAAAACTTAAAAGATGGGGATGATTTTCGACGAACTGCTCTATCTCAGGGTTCTTCCTTATGGCATTCGCCGCAGCTATCCTTATATCTTTTAAAAACCTCAATATATATTCACCATATAGCAGCATAAATTTTTTTACCATATGAAACAAAAAGAAAAGGAGGCAAAAACCACCAATCCAAAACCATATAGAAGTACCCCAAACTTCTACTATCTGCCAAACTCTTCCTATCATTACACCACCATAAAGGGAGCTTCCCGCCCATAAAAAAGTCCCTATAAAATCCCATAGCAAAAAAAGGACTGGTGGCATTTTTTTAAACCCGGCGATAAAAGAAATAAATATGCCTTTAGGAACCATAAATCTAGATAAGAGAAGTGCTTTTTTTCTGTTATTTTCAAAAGATAAGCGGTTTTTCTGATAAAGAGAACGCACAACAAGAAAACGTTTCCTCACAATATCTTTCTCTGAAAGTCTTCCCCATAAAAAGCTAACACTGTCACCCATCAGAGCACCCAGCAAGGCACAAACAAAAAGAGCATGGAAATTTGAACTCCACCTTGAAGCAAAAAAACCAACGAGACCTAAAATAACTGTTCCTGGGAAAAATAAGCCCATAAAAGTAAAGTCGTCTAAAAAAGAGACAAGTACAATAAAACCATTAAGTAGAATAGAGTAATGGTTCATAAGCATAAAAAGCCTCCTTTTTATTCATATGCCTTCTCCCAAGATATAGTCGACTATATAAGAAGCTGCATGAGGGTAAGATATAGTTCCAGCCCGCCCTCGCATATCTTCTAATCTAAAAGGTTGGTCATAAAGTTCTTCTACTATATCCGCCACCTCTTCCTCTGTTTTAGCCAATATTCCAGCTCTCTGTTGTTCTATATAATTGGCATTTTCGGTTTCTTGATAAGGGATGGGATCAAACATCAATATAGGAACTTTTTTGACTAAGGCTTCACTAATTGTAAGCCCTCCTGGCTTTGTCAAAATAAGGTGAGCAACAGACAAAAAATCATTCATATTATCCACAAAACCGTATTTTTTTAAGGAAATTTTTTCGCTCGAGTTAAAGTGTTCTAACTTTCCAAGGAGATCTTTATTTCTACCAGCTATAAGAATAAGATTCATTTCCATATTCGAACGAAACAACTTTTCAAGTATTCGTGTAACATGAATATCGGGGATAGCGCTCATTACAAAGAGCAAGGTAAAACGGGATTGGGGCAGACATAGATTCTTCCAAATATTTTTTTTTGTCACTTCGGTTAGAAATTTTTGTTCTATAGGTATGCCTGTCTTTAAAATCCGTTCGTTCTCTACACCAAGAGATAAAAGACCTTTTTCTACTACAGAACTGGCTACAAAATATTTTTCTACACCTTCATTGCACCACATTTTATGGAAGCCATAATCCGTAACCACCACGTAGAGTTTCCCTTTATATACTCCATTTTTTTTAAGGTTAGATAAGACATTGGCAGGGAAAAAATGAGTGCATATAGCAGTCATTGAAGGATTATCCCGCATATACTGAACAAATCCCTCCACATTAAGCATACTCATATAATCAATAAATTGAACAACGTTGCTGTCCCCTCTAGATTGATCAGTAAGTCGAAATACTCCCTTCAAAGCAAGGTGAGCATGCTCGCTTATAATATCGTACCCGCTGCTGTAGACCCATTTAAAGAACCTATTTGAAAAGACAAGAATATCGGTAAGTACATTCGAAACGTGCCTCTCATCAAAAACTTCTCGTAAAGCGACGGCAGCCGCTTTATGCCCAGCTCCAGCATAAACATAAAACAAACCTACTGGCCTTATGGACATATATAAAACTCCCCCTCTCCTTCCTCTTCTCTCTTCTACCCCCAAATATCCCCCCGAAGACTTTCTGCTTTTTATTGACGAGAGAAAAAACTAAAAATACAATAACAAAAAGTCTGATTTTTTTCATGAAACCACGGTCGCATAAATCTTTTATAAAATAATTCTCTGTTATCTATCATTTAGATTTCTTGAACAAAAGGGGAGGCAAAGGAGGAAAAGCTGCAAATGAAAAAGATTGTTCAGTTTATCATATTTTCGATTTTTTTGATGTGGGCACCTTCTATTATTTTTGCTCACCCACCACAAAGCATTATTTTGGAATGGGATGATGTAAATAAAACACTCTTAGTATATGTAACTCACTTCGTAGATAATCCTCAACGCCATTTTATTAAAAAAATTCGTATTGAGGTAGAAGGGAAACTTCTAGAGGAAAGAACGTATACCGATCAAAAAGAGTTCGGCGGACAAAAAGATATTTTTAAAATAGATTCTACGTTAACCCCCAAAAAGATAACAGTAATTGTAGAGTGCAACCTCTTCGGGTCTATGAGGAAAGACTTGGAGCTATAAATTTATAGCTTACAAGCCAACCTTTTCCCTTTTCTATTTCTATTAAACTTTAGTATTGATTTCACAAGAACTCAATGGTAATATTCAATAGTGCATGCACATGATAAAAAGTAATAAGATTTATTCCATTATTAGGGAGGTTGGCTATCCTATGAAATTACGTTCTTTAAAAGCACACGGCGTGTGCTTGTCATCCTTTGTTTTTGTAATTGCCCTATTTGTTTTTTTTATGAACGTCCCTCTTTATGCTGCAGCAGAAGTCCCTATTATTCACTTTGCATGGGATTTTGATCTTCATGCGGGAGCTCTTCTTGTGGCTACAGCTCGAGGAGAAGCTTTTAAAGATAGTGGCGTTTATTTGAAACCTCTTGTAGAAAAACAGCAATATGAACTTTATAGTAACGGGGAAAAACTAGCACTTCTTGAAATGGTGGTAACAAAGGGGAGCTCTGAATCAGCTGTTCTACTCGGTCAGAAAAGAATCGATTGCTGCGTCAACTCTATAACAGGAATGATGTTTGCCCGCGATCAGGGAACGCCCGTACAAATTTTATGTCCAATTCACGTAGATGGGATTGGTCTTGTTTTCCCCCCAAAGACAGATTTTTACGGATGGGATGCTGTAGAAAAATATATTAAGGAATCGAAAACTCCAGTTCGCTTAGGGTATCATTCTCCTGCCAGTGCCCCACGCGTTGTTCTCGAAACAGCCTTGAAGAGAGCTGGTTTGAAAGTGACAGAAAATCCGAATGATTTTGATGCTGAAGTTTTACTTGTAGATCTAAAAGGGTCAAGAAATTTATTGCCAGCTTTTACAGGAAGTCAGGTAGATGGATGGGTCGGTCCGTCTCACTATCCTGAAACAGCAGAGGTTCAAGGAATAGGAAAGATTGTGTTGAACCTAAAAGACTTTCCTCCACAAGGTCAGTGGTACGATTTCCCCTGTTGTACGCTCGCCGCACGGGAGGACTCTATTAAAGCGCATCCAGAAATCTACCAGGCACTGACACAACTCCTCCACAACAGTGCCAATTGGGCTATGGAAAACAGAAGAGAAGCTGCAAAAATAAATGCTGATATTATTGGTATTCCACAAGAAGCTGTAGAAGCAGCTACCATTGTGTTCACAACCACTCCTACAGAGAAATGGATGGAAGGGGTTAAATTGTACGTAGACGTATTAAACGATCTCGGCAAGTTTAATGGCGAAATGAAGGGTAAAGATTTTAATGATATACGGAATTTTTTCTTTGACTTTAGCTTTATTAACAAAGTGAAATAAAAGAATGAGGGGGGGATCCCCCCTCATTCTCAAGAAAAAACAGGAGTGATTGAAATGAAAAAATTCGCCATCAAAACCGGATTTTCTCTTATTTTACCCTTCTCAGTCTTGCTCATGTGGGGACTCCTTGCTAATAATGTTGCTAATCCCATGATTCTTCCATCATCGACGGATGTTTTAAAACAATTTCTCGCTCCTGAAGAAAGCCTTATAGGTCTTGGCTCTCTAATGACAAATATTGCGGTTAGCCTTATTCGTGTATTCCTTGGATATATAACTGCAGTATTCATAGCTCTTCCCCTTGGCATTCTTATGGGATACAACAACAAAGTATACTATTTTTTTAATTCATTTATAGGCCTCTTCCGTCCAGTCCCACCTATAGCTTGGGTCCCTTTAATTTTGGCTTGGCTTGGATTATCCAGCTTCGCTACTCTTTTTGGTGTTCGACAGGGTCCTTGGTACGTGTATCTCAGTAATTTTAAATTATCCATGGTCTATATTATTTTTCTGGGAGCTTTCTTCCCCATTATTACTAGTGCTATCCATGCTGTAAAAAACGTTCCCCAAACCTATATTGATTCTGCCCGCGTACTCGGTGCCGGGAAAACAGATATTTTTAAGAAGGTTCTTCTTCCTGGAGCTGCTCCTACTTTAATGAACGGCATGAGAACCGGGTTAGGTTCTGCTTGGAGTTGTCTCGTTTCCGCCGAAATGTTACCCGGAAGCTTGTCTGGCGTGGGATATCTTATAACTCACGCATATGAGCTTGCTCGTGTCGACATCGTCATTACAGGTATGATTTGCATTGGCGTTATTGGCGCCCTGCTCGATCTTGGATTTAGATATATGGAAGAAAAGAGATTTGCTTGGCAGCATGTAGCTAAATAGGAGAGAATTATGATACCAATTATCCACGTAAGAAATCTCAGAAAAACATTTTCTACGAGTCAGAGCGAAAAAATATGTGCACTTGTAGATATTAACCTCGAAATACAGAAAAATGATTTTGTCTGTATAGTAGGCCCATCTGGATGTGGCAAATCCACACTGTTGCGCATTATAGCTGGCCTAGAAAAAGCAACTTCCGGAGAAGTCTCTTACCAAGGGGAGTTAATCTCATGTCCAGGAAGAGAGCGTGGGATGGTTTTTCAGGAATACTCACTTTTCCCCTGGCGTAATATACTCGATAATATCGGCCTTGGTTTGGAATTTGCAGGAAAATCCACTGAAGAAAAACAGCAGAAAAGTATGGAGTACCTTAAACTTGTGGGACTTGAGAAATTTGGGAAAGCTTTCCCCCATGAGCTTTCTGGAGGGATGCGCCAAAGAGCCGCTATAGCGCGGGCTCTGGCTAATGATCCTGAAGTGCTCCTTATGGATGAACCCTTTGGAGCATTAGATGCTCATACGAGAATTTTGCTTCAACAAGAACTCCTTCGCATATGGGAAGCTCATAAAAAAACAATTCTTTTTGTAACTCACAGCGTAGATGAAGCAGTGTTTCTTTCCGATAAAATTGTTCTCATGAGTGCCAGGCCAGGTGAAATAAAAAGAATTATAAACATAAATATACCAAGGCCTCGAAAGCGATCTGACCCTACTTTCGGAACTCTCACATATGAAATTCTCAATATGTTGAACAAGGAAATAGTTTTACAGTAACGCCTCATGATCTCCCCTTCAGATAAGCCACTCTATCCCCAGAGCGGCTTATCTTATTTATCACCTAAAATAACAAAATGAGATACCCTTTCTCCTATTCTCGTCTCTATAAGCTCTCCTTTTTCACTTTTTATTCTTGGGTTTAAGGGAGTAATAACAGCCCTTCCCACAATATGCGAATATTCTTTCCCTTCCTCTAAAAAGCGAAATCTCCAGACGTTGTGCAGGAAAACAGGCATGCCATAATACTCTCCAATGTAAAGCATAACATGCCCTGGCATAGTCGCTAAAGTACGAAAAGGAATGCCCTCTTCTTTTATTCGCTTTTCCTTTAGACATACTGAAAGATTTTGTACATCTATTTTTTGCCCTATTTGCCCCTGAGCTTTTGAATTTCTTGGAAGCCAAATGCCAAATACTGTAAAAAAATCTCGAGTCGTGGCACTGCAATCTCGTTTTAAATTTAATCCGCCCCACCCATAAGACTCCCCTATAAATTGAGACGCAATAAAAGCGGCGTTCCATTTTGTCATGGGAAAAGGTTTGGCAACAGCAGCTTTTTTATCTAAAGACACGCTCCTGAAAAGAGCATTTCCCCCGCTTCCTCGAATGGCTATTAATACCTCGTAGCAATCTGCCAAAGTTCTGTCTCGGGAAATAGGCAATATAGTTCCCACTTTAGACAGAGCATAAAAAACTCCTTCACTATCGAGAAGAGGAACATTATCTTTCACTACTACACATAAACTATGTTTTTTCCATTCCTCAATCTGAGCCTCTGAAATCCAAGCCAAACGACGTATATCCATCCATCCAGAAGCAGTGGAGGCATTAACGAAAGCCCACATGCCATCTTTTGAGATATGAGAGACAAAAAGGGGTTCTCCTGGTTGAACAGTAGAGTTTTGAAGGTAGTCGAAGGGATACCCTTCTCCAGGCTCATCGAAAGAATAAAAAAGAGGATCCTGTGTAGGGAAAACTCGCAGGTCCGCCTCTTCCACACTTATGGCCTTACGATTGAGAGTACCAAAAGATTCAATAGAAGCATTATCATGCTGAACTCCAAACCATTCCCTTGATCGAGGCTGCCGATTTTCCCCAAAAACTTTTCTTCTGGAAAAAGCCCGAAATCCCCAAAGCAGCAAATCTACACCCCCGACAGGTTTATCTTGGGACCATGGAGCGAAAAATTTCTCATCAAAATAACGGTTACATGCCATTTGTTTTTCTTCACTTATAAGGCGCTCTGAATAATCCCTAGAAATAGTACAAAAAGGGCTCTGACTCATAAATTCTAGGCCAGAAACATTTTTATCTGCTCCGCTAGCTTCTGCTGAGCAAACAATAAGAAAAGCAAAAATAAAAAGAGACACGACACAAAAGAGCACAATAAAAAGGGGGGGTAACTTGTTAATAGACACATATAATTTATTCATCAGTTTTGGTC
This sequence comes from Aminobacterium mobile DSM 12262, assembly GCF_000526395.1. Lineage (NCBI taxonomy): Bacteria > Thermotogati > Synergistota > Synergistia > Synergistales > Aminobacteriaceae > Aminobacterium > Aminobacterium mobile. Next base: position 310,356 of record NZ_JAFZ01000002.1, read on the forward strand.
AACTCCTTCTCTCCCTTTGAAAGGATTAGCAACGTCGTTAAAATATTTTTTATCATACTATCTCACTCTACAGACTGTTTGTGTGTGATAAAAGTCTATTTGACTTCTATAATTTTCCATGATATAAGTTTTAACAATATTCAGCTAGTTTGGAGGATCTAATCAAGATGTTGAAATTGCAAAAGATTGCTTCTTCTAACTGCTTTTTGGGATATTATTACGCCAGCGTGGGACCCTACTGGAGGGCCGACGCCTAGAGCGTGTTGGCTTTTACCAGGGCCGGGTTCCCTACTCATAGGGAGCTTGGCCCTTTTTTTATGCTTTTAACTACAAGAAAAGGTGGAGATAACAAATGGATGATATTAAGGAACAAGTCTTGCAGCAACTTCAACGCGTAGTACAAAGGGTCTGGGATTCTAATAGCTTATATAGGCGCAAAATGGAAGAATTAAATATTCTTCCAGAAGACATTAGATCTATGGACGATTTTAAAAAACTCCCCCTTACCACGAAACAGGATTTACGAGACTCCTACCCTCTCGGCATGCTAGCACGTCCCAAAGAACAGGTTGTAAGACTTCACGCTTCTTCAGGCACTACAGGAAAACCTACCTTCGTTCCTTACACTCAAAAAGATATAGACATGTGGAGAAAATGCATGGCAGAACGTCTAGAAACAGCTGGCGTAAGATCTAGCGATGTATTCCAAATTATTCTCGGTTACGGCCTATTTACCGGGGCTCTCGGTTTTCATTATGGAGCAGAGCAATTAGGTGCCATGGTTATTCCTTCTGGTGGAGGTTTTACAGATAGACAACTCCTCCTCATGGAAGATGCTGGAACCACTGTCTTTACTAGCACCCCGTCCTATGCTCTCTACTTAGCAGAGCGTATAGAGAAAGAAAATCTTCGAGCTCGTCTTCGCCTGAGATTAGCCATTCTCGGGGGAGAAGCTTGGACTGAAGATTTAGGAGAGCAGATAGAGAATATGTTAGGGGTTACTGTTATAAACTCTTATGGACTATCTGAAATTATGGGGCCTGGAGTAGCGATGGAATGTCCCGAAAAACAAGGCATGCACTTTAATGAACAGCATTTTTATATAGAAACTATAGACCCCAAGAGAGGCACCCCTCTTCCTGATGGAGATTTAGGCGAGATGGTTGTTACGACCTTGACTAAAGAAGCTTTCCCCCTTGTTCGGTATCGCACAAGAGACCTTTCGTCGCTGCGCACGGAGCCTTGTCCATGCGGACAAAAAGGGAAACGCATCAATCGTGTCGCTGGAAGAAATGACGACATGCTCATTATTCGCGGCGTAAATATTTTTCCTTCTCAAGTAGAAGTGGCTCTCGCCCATGTAGGGGGGATTACTCTTCACTACCGCATTGAAGTCTGTGACCGTAATGGTATGCCCGATCTAACAGTTGTTTGTGAATCCCAAAACATTCTTGCTGAAACAGAAAAGAAACTCTTAATGGAACAGGCTATTTGCGTTCTGAAAGAGAACCTAGGCATTCGAGTAAACGTACGAATAGAAGATCCCGAAGCCCTTGGCAGACATGAAGGGAAAGCTCTTCGAGTGCTTCACGTGGCTTAATGTTAGAAACAGAAAATACAAAGGAGATAACTATCATGGCGAAATCAAATGAAAAAAAAGCTTCTCTGACTAGAATAGACAAAAGATACGATCCCAAGGAAAATGAATTTGATTTTGAGGGACTTTCCTTCGCCTATCGAGAGGTTTTAAAGAATGAGCAACGATAGCGTTTATGGTTATAAAAGGCCGCTCGAAATGAACGATCTAACGAGATCCTTTCGAGCGGTCTTACCACTGTTCTTCTTCAAACAGAAACACGCATCTGCTCTAATTCATCACTATACAGTACGGTTATTTTTAGCCCTTCACCGACGCTCCTAACGAAAAGGCCTCGTTTAAGGCATCCTGATTTTGAGCAACAGGCAACAACTCGGAACAAGCCCCAACGACCCCACCAAAATCCATTTCTAGCCAATCACAAATATCAACATACATTTTCTCAACAAGTTCTGGACCTAAATTAGGTAACTCCCCCCCATAAGTCATAACAAGAAAGATTTTTTTACCTTTAAGTTTCTCATAATCCGCTGCATACAAGCGGTCCATAAATAACTTCAACTGGGCCGAGATATTCCACCAATAGATAGGTGTAGCTAAAACAAGAACATCTGCCTCATATACTTTGGAATACAAGGAGCTCATATCATCATCAATAACACAAGGGGCACCTTGCTTTCGCTTACAGGCATTACATGCTGTACATGGAGCTATATGTAAATCGTGAAGAAAAACAGTCTCCGCTACAACTTTTTTTGAAGCGGCTCCCTCTACAAACTTCTCCAATAACGCTGCTGTGTTTCCCTTTCTTCTAGGACTTCCTAACAGAGCAAGTATTTTCATTACTTATCACCTCCATAGAAACACTTAAAAAAGTATATCATTTAGGGCCCTTGACAGAACACTAAGGATATTGCTATGGTATCTCCATGAAAAAAACAATGAAACATCTCAGAGATTTTAATTCTATCAATAAGTTCTGGTGGTGGCGCTGTTAGCGCCGCCGCAGGTATGGCCTGATTTTTCAGGGGCTGCGGGGCAAAAAACCGCAGCCCCTTTTCTTTTGATCTATCGCTATCTTTTACAGAGTTCGAAGAAAGGGGCTTCTTCCCAAAAAGGAAGAGGTCCCTTTTTTTATATAAAACAAGGGAGGTATTGTTCATGAAACAGAATAAGAAAGGATTCTTTGGAGAATATGGTGGTAGTTTTGTGTCGGAAGCATTGCAATCTCGCCTCAATGAGCTGGAAAAAGCTTATGAGGACGCCCGTCATGATCAATCTTTTGCCGAAGAATTTACAACGACTTTAAAAGAATATGTGGGGAGGCCATCGGCTCTTACAGAGTGTAAAAATATATCAAAATACTTTGGGGGAGGACGACTATTTCTGAAACGAGAAGATCTCAATCACACTGGCGCCCACAAAATAAATAATGCGTTAGGACAAGCTCTTCTAGCTAAACGTATGGGGAAAAAGGAACTCATAGCAGAGACAGGTGCTGGAATGCACGGCACAGCCAGTGCCACCGTAGCGGCTCTTATGGGAATGAAGTGCACTGTATATATGGGAGCTCTTGATGTAGCTCGCCAAGCCCCGAATGTAGCCCGTATGAAAGTATTAGGAACAGAAATTATAGCTGTAGAGGAAGGACAGAAAGCTCTTAAAGAAGCCGTTGATGCAGCTCTGAAAGCTTTTGCAGAACGACCTGAAACTTTCTATTTGTTAGGTTCAGCTGTAGGACCTCATCCTTATCCTACTATGGTTCATGATTTTCAAAGTATTATCGGTAAAGAGGCAAGACAACAATTTCTGGACCGCGAAGGTACATTACCAAACTATGCTTTGGCCTGTGTAGGTGGTGGAAGTAACGCTATTGGTCTTTTTGCAGGTTTTCTCAACGACTCGGACGTGAAGTTGTTCGGAGTGGAACCAGCCGGGAAGGGGTTGGCCTCTGGGGAGCATGCAGCTACATTGTCTGTAGGGAAACCATCTATTATTCATGGGTTCAAGAGTTACGTACTTACAAAAGAAAACGGGGAACCAGCCAATGTATACTCTATATCAGCAGGGCTTGATTATCCTGGCGTTGGCCCAGAACACGCCTATTTGAAAGACAGCGGTCGGGTAAACTATGTGTCTGTCACAGATCAAGAAGCCATTGATGCCTTTAAACTGCTCTGCCAAAAAGAAGGGATCATCCCCGCTCTTGAAAGCTCTCATGCGTTAGCCTACGCTTTTAAACTACTTCCCAAACTTACCCGGAGGGAAAGTATCCTCGTCAATCTTTCTGGGCGAGGAGACAAAGATATGGATGCGATCCTTCCTCTTCTTAAATGAAAGAAACTTTAACGGCACGTTCTCGCATTATGAACGTGCCGTTTTCTCATTTATAAAGCGAGAAGAAAGAGTACGAAGCCACGTCATCATATGTTGAAAAAGTCTGCTTCGATACTGCTCCGGCAAAGAAATAATACGAAACCATCTTGTTATAATAAGGTCCGTAGCAACCTCTTCCAAACGTCCATCTAATAATTCCTCCTCTACTGCCATACGTGAAAGACAGCTCAACCCCATACCAGCCTCTACTGCTCGCTTAATAGCCTCAGTGTGCCCAATCTCTTGTACGTTATGCAAGCGAATGTTTTTATGAGTCAACGCTGCTTCAAATGTACTCAAAGTACCAGAACCTCGCTCTCTCAAAATCCATTGTTCATTAGCTATCTCTTTTACAGAAACCACGGGACGAGCCCCAGCAAAAGAATGGGAAGGCGACGCTATTATCACCAGTTCATCCCGAAGCCATTCTTCTTCATATAAGTCACAGCCGTCTATAGCTCCTTCCACTAGGCCTATATCCAGAGCCCCCTCTCGAACAAGATTTGCAATTTCTTTAGTATTGCCTACATTTAAAGTCACCTTTACTTGGGGATTTTCCTCGCAGAAAATCTTCAGCCACGAAGGGAAAAAATAATTTCCTATAGTTGTACTACACCCTATGAAAAGTTCCCCTGTTAAATCTCCTTCTTCACTTTTAGCCATATCCACTAATTCTCTAGCTGAAGCAAGAATCTTCTCTGCTTCAGGAAACAGCATCCGCCCACGATCATTTAAAACCAGCCCTCTTCCTACTCGATGAAAAACAGGGCCTCCTATAATTCTTTCGAATTCTCTTAAAGCCATACTCGCCGCTGATTGACTTATAAAAAGTGTTTTAGCAGCCCTCGTTAAATTTTCATAACGCGCTATTTGCACAAAAATTTCTAATTGGCGAAATGTCATTATTTCCATACTTAAACCTCATTCATCATTTTTATTGATTGAAATTATCATAATAATAAGCTGGAATCAATAATACAGTCTGGTTATAGTATGTTGCATCTACGTTGGAATTTATCATAATTTAAAGGGGTTATACTTTGATGATAATACTTCAATCTCCATATTTCTGGATCATAACAAGCTTAGCATTAACTCTCTTAACAAAGTCTCTTGCCATTGCTCTCTGTTTTGGAAGTGCCATTGCTCTTTTATGGGGAAATCCTGCCAAAAAAGTTACGGGGATGCTGTCAAAATATCTTCTGCAACTTGCTGTTATTCTCTTTGGGTTCGGTTTGCAGCTTAATGTTATATTGAAAGTCGGCTATTCTTCCATAGGCATTACTTTTTTCAGCATTTCCACAACACTTTTTCTAGGTTGGGTTTTAGGAAAATTATTTAAAGTGGAGCGGAGTGTTTCTATTCTCATCAGCAGTGGTACGGCTATTTGCGGTGGAAGCGCTATTGCAGCTATGGCTCCTGCTATTGGCGCGTCTCAGGGACAAACCGCTATTGCTATGGCTGTGGTCTTTTTACTCAACGGAATTGCCCTTCTCGTCTTTCCCCATTTGGGGCACCTTATAGGCCTTAATCAAGCTGACTTCGGGGTGTGGGCCGCATTGGCTATTCATGATACAAGCAGCGTAGTAGGGGCAACCGCTATTTACGGAGCAGAGGCTCTGGCTATTGGCACAACTATAAAACTCACACGTGCCCTATGGATATTACCCCTTTCTTTTTTAGGGGCGAAGCTTAACAAAAGTGATAGCAAGGCAAAGGTGCCGTGGTTCTTATTTGGCTTCCTTCTTGCAGCTCTGATCCGTTCCCTCTTCCCAGGGATGGAGGACCTATGGCATCTGTTGGCTATAAGCGGTAAAAAGCTTATGGTTACAACTCTCTTTTTTGTTGGAGCCGGTCTCACTAGAGAAGATCTAAAAAAAATAGGCGGAGGATCATTGCTGAAAGCAATAACATTATGGATTCTTGTTTCCCTTATCTCTCTTACCGTAATAAGACTGGGGCTCATTAAGCTCCCAGTCTAATGTATGACAACACTCAATACCGGTCTGCAGTAGCTGCTTAAGCTCGACGCCTAGTTTAATTTATGTCAACATTGAATTGAAACCTCTTTTAAGAAAGAGAAGAGAAGTATATTCCCCCCTTAATATAATAAAAAAAGCCAGGGAAAAATCCCTGGCTTTAAATATCACTTTAAACAAAACCCTACGCTTCTACCGAACCGTCCGACATAGAAAGGAAAAATACTACCGCCAAACTTGCCAAAATTAAAAATAAGGACATTACAATCACCTCTTGTATCCCACTCAAAACCTTTATACCCTATCAAACAAGTATAGTAAAATTTTACTCCCGATGAGCAAACATGTCAATAGTGTTTGCTAAATAAAGTACAAATTATTGATATTTTATTTTAAAATTTATTACAATATTGGTCAACTTTTTATCTAACAATAATACTATACATTTATAAAATTCTACTGGGGTTTCCAAAGGTCCCTCTGTCATAGAACCTTTTTAACATGCATGTGTGTCAGAATATCTCCCACTAAAAATACAGTCCTATGAGTCTCCTTACATAGCGGAACCAATCATGTCCTTACTAATAGTGCCGATCATTATTGCTCTTTCTTCTTTTATCCTCGCGTTTATTAAAAATTTTTTCAAAGCATATTTTCACGAATCTTATTGACATATTATATATCTAGACACTATGATGCATACAGTGACATGATTTCATGTGTGCTTTATTACGTAATCTAAAAAATAGGAGGGGGATCTTATGACTCAAAAATCAAAAGAAGTCAAAGAAAAACAACTCGCTCCACTTGGTCTATCGTTAGGCACATTTGCCCTTTGCGCATTCGTCATTGGTTTTTCCATTATGAAACTAGGCGTTGATGCTCATATTCCCATGGTCATTGCCGCCACGATCTGTGCTGCCGTAGCTATGTTTTTCCTCGGGAAAACATGGCAAGATGTAGAAAACGGCATTGTGAATGGCATACAATTAGCGCTTATACCTATTATTATCCTTATGCTTGTTGGCCTTCTTATAGGAAGCTGGATTGCTTCGGGAACAGTTCCTGCTCTTATCTATTATGGATTAAAATTACTATCACCTAGATACTTTCTTGCTGCAACCTTGCTTATTTGTTCTATTGTTGCTGTTTCAACCGGAACATCCTGGACTACCGCAGGAACAGTAGGAATCGCCCTCATGGGGGTAGGCGGGGCGCTTGGTATCCCCAGCCCCATGACAGCCGGAGCCATTATTTCTGGGTCTTATTTTGGAGATAAAATGTCGCCTCTTTCTGATACGACGAATCTAGCCCCAGCAGTGGCTGGCGGTGAACTTTTTGACCACATTCGAGCCATGGTCTGGACCACAGCTCCTACATACATCATAGCTCTTATTATTTATATCGTTATTGGCCTTCGTTTTAGTGGAGATACAGGAAACTTAGAGGATATAGCTATCATCTCTAATACAATGATTCAGACATATAAAATCAATATTATTACGTTAATCCCGCCTATTTTTATTATAGTAAGCGCTTGGAAAAAGTGGCCCGCTATCCCCTCTCTTATGATTGGAATTTTTCTCGCTTGTCTCACAGCCTTCTTCATGCAGGGACAAGGAATATCAGACCTTATTTCCATCGTCCATTATGGATATGAATCTGAAACTGGAGTCAAGGCTGTTGATGATCTGTTAACTCGAGGCGGACTTGACAGCATGATGTGGACCATTTCTCTCATCGTTTGCGCTCTTTCATTTGGAGGCATTATGGAAAGCTGCGGATTTCTCGAAAGCATCCTCTCCCATCTCAGCAAATATCTCAAAAGCGTACACTCTCTTGTGGGAATCACTCTCATTTCCAGTTACCTCAGCAACTTCTTTCTTGGCGATCAATTCCTCGGCATTATCGTTCCGGGAAGGACTTTCAAACCCGCTTATGAAGCGATGGGACTTGCTCCTCGTATGCTTTCAAGAACTTTGGAGGATTGCGGCACTATCTCTTCCCCTCTCATCCCCTGGACAGCTTGTGGAGCCTTCATGAGCAATGTGCTCGGGGTAGGATCTTTCACTTTTATGCCCTACGCCTTCTTCAACTGGCTAAATCCTATCGTAGCTTTCCTTATGACATTTGCTGGCATAGGTATTTTCTGGAGAAAAGCAGACGGTACCATTACACAGGATAAAACTCAGTCTGTAGCAGCACGTCAAGAGGCTTAGAGCTTTACGTTAAATTTAGCTTTTTATAAGGAAGGGGTTTTATAACCCCTTCCTCTCTATGTATCGGAAAAAAATCAAAACAAGGGCTACAAATATACCGATAATAATCCAGTGACTTGTACCTAGAATCTGGGGAATTGTTATTTTCCCCAAATCACCCCAGACGAGAATCGTCCTTTGCAAAAAAGGGTACGCTTCAGCATACAGAGCTGCACCTGATAACATTCCTAAAATTCCCCAAATAGCATCAAGTCGCCCTTCTCCAATAGCCCCTAGAGACGTGCCAGGACAATATCCCAGCAGAGCCCATCCTATTCCGAATAAAATTCCTCCGGGCAGCAAAGCCCCCAAAACAGTAGGCTTAATAGATAGCTTAACTATGTCAAGGTCAAATAAAAAATAAGTCCCAATCATACCCACAGTAATAGTAGAGAGCATAAACTTCAAAATGGTAAAATCCTTCAGCTTCAAGGCACCTAATTGTCTGTCATAACGAACAGTTTCAGATCGCTGAAGCAATATGCCAAAAATAAAACCCGTCAGCAACCCCAAAACAAGCTCTGTTTTCACAACCTGTCACCTTCCCCATATAATAAACGAGCAACAAGAATTCCTGCTCCAAAGAAAAGGGCTAGGGCAACATATCCGCTAACAGCTAACTGAAGCGTACCGCTCAGTCCGTGACCACTCGGTCAGCCATCTGCGAGTCGCGCTCCAAACATGGCTATAATACCTCCTACAAAAGCGGTAACAGCACGGCGTAACGAGCTTTTGCCGAAACGATCTCGCCATGTAATGGGGACCCATTGCACTCTATACGTTTTAGTAAAAAGAGAGCTTACAAGAGAACCAAGGAAGATACCTATAACAAACATAAATTGCCAGTCTATTTGGGGGATTTCTTTCATAAAATATGGCATTTGGGCTACTTTCTCAGGGCTAAAAATCTTCTCCACAAAACCGGCAGATCTTACAAAAGAAGTCGATGCTCCAAAATACTTTCCAGTAAACCATGTGGATAGGACAGAGAGCGCTCCTGCCAAACTTCCAGCTAAATAAGGATTCATCGGCATTCCCCTACGATTATACATATATAGCCCCCCTTCTTTTTCTATGTCGTCTATATTGTATATTAATCTGTCTTATCTTCCAATAGAACCTTAAGAGAGATAATTTCTAGGATTTTCCCATTTTTTATGTTAACGTAAAAACAATCGGGGAAGATAGGGGGAGCTAGTGCATGCGTATTGCTCTTATAGGTTTTGGAGGGGTAGGGAAAGCTTTTACTCGCCTTCTGGAAGAAAAAAAAGAGGAACTGAACCGGAAAAATATTTCTATTTCTCTTACCTACATTATCCGCAGTCAAGGCGGAGTATATGATCCTTTGGGTATCACTAATTCCTCAAGTCTCATCTTCAATCCTGCCATAACTTTTCAATCCCTTATAAAACGACGAGATGTGGATTTGCTTGTGGAAGCTACGCCTACCAATAAGGAGACAGGGGAACCTGGGTTAACCCATATCGCAGAAGCCCTCAATTCAGGAATTCATGTCGTTACGGCTAACAAAGGGCCAGTTCTCCTCGCTTATAGAGATTTGTACGTCATGGCGAAACGGAACCACGTACAATTTGCTATAGGGTGCACCACTGGAGGGGCTCTTCCTGTAATTAATGCTGGCCTTTTCGATATGGCTGGGGCCTCTATATCATCTATAGAGGGTATCTTAAATGGCACGTCTAACTTCATTTTTCAAGAGATGGAATTAAATGGAACCTCTTATCTAGACGCTCTTAAGAAAGCTCAAGGAATGGGCATAGCTGAAACAGATTCCACTTTAGATGTAGAAGGATGGGATACTGCAATAAAGCTATTAATTCTTGTCAATGTATTGATGGGAGAAAATAAAAAACTCTCCGATATATGTGTTGAAGGGATCACAACCATTTCTGCGGGGAAAATACAAGAGGTGCGCAGAGATGGAAAACGAATCAAATTAATAGGGAAAGCCAGAAAAACCGGAAACGACGTGATATTATCAGTACAATCTGAAACTATAGATTCTTCTCATCCTCTTTACGCAGTCAACGGAACAAACAAAGCCGTGCGATTTATATCTGACTCGCTGGGAGAACTCACGATAATAGGAGGGGCTTCTGGAACGACATCAGCCGCAGCCTCCTTATTACGAGATATTATTAATATACAAAAAGGATATCAATTTGTATCATGAATCTAGCATGATGCAACTAAACAGAAAATTCTTAACTATTTTTGTTCTTAATCTAGGCCCTAATATTGAGAAAAATATTTTTATTTTACTTCTTCCCCTTCTGCCAAAACTATACTCCAGCCTATTCTCTACGTAGCTAAAAGGCTACAATACAGAGACACTCTACGTAGCTATGCCATCTACCTTCGGACATAGGGGGGGATTAGGTTAAAAGACTACAATACTAGAGATACTCTGCACTTCATCGTTTTGCGTTGTGAGGGAAATATACCTTTGAAGCAACAAAGAAGGGAGGGTATCCAATGGAAGATCCTAATGCCTATTGGAGTTGGAGTGTTGAGACTGCTTTTAAAGCCCTTGAAACGCAACCTACCGGCCTTTCGTGGGAAGAAGCAAAAAAACGGCGAGAAAAACTTGGAACTAACGTACTTAAAGCTAAAAAAAGCTATACACTGACTCGACTTTTTTGGGCTCAGTTACGAACCCCTATCGTATTTATTCTCATCTGCGCCGCCTGCATTTCTTTTTTCCTTCATAATCCTTCTGATGCCCTTATAATTTTAGCGATTGTGCTAACAAGCAGTTTTTTATCTTTTCAACAAGAAAAAGGGGCACAGGAAGCTACCTCTAAACTTTTAGCAATGGTTCAAATAAAAACGAAAATTATACGACAGGGAGAGCCAACGAATATCCCCCTAGAGGAAGTTGTTTCCGGAGACGTTGTTTTACTGTCCGCCGGCGATATTATTCCAGCAGACTGTCTTCTCATCGAAAGCAAAGATCTTTTTGTAGATGAGGCGTCCCTCACTGGCGAAACATACCCTATAGAAAAAATCCCCCTCCTTTTGGCCCCGCAAACTTCGTTGAACAAGCGAACAAACACCCTTTTCCTGGGCACTCACGTCATTAGCGGCACAGGAAGAGGGATCGTCGTAAATACAGGCAAAAAAACAGAGTTTGGAAAGACTGCCCAACAACTCCGCATCCGCCCCATAGAAACAGATTTTGAGAAAGGGATCCGACGTTTCGGCTATTTTCTAGTAGAGGTTACATTATTGCTTGTTATTCTTATTTTTGCTTTCAATGTTTTACTCTCCAGGCCTGTTTTAGACTCTTTTTTATTCTCTCTCGCCTTGGCTGTAGGCCTCATTCCTCAGCTTCTTCCAGCAATAGTAAGCGTTAATTTAGCCAATGGCGCTAAAAAAATGGCAAAAAGTAAGGTTATCGTCAAACGACTCTCAGCTATAGAAAATTTTGGAAGCATGAACATCCTCTGTTGTGATAAAACCGGAACACTCACGGCAGGAAATGTACGGCTTCATACCGCCCTTGCACCAGATGGGTCTCCTTCAGAGTATGTCTTGCACGTAGCTGCCATGCACTCAGCATTAGAAACAGGCTTCAATAATCCTATTGACACGGCAATAAAAAACGCACACCCCATCTCATATAAAGAAGCTCAAAAATACGACGAAGTACCCTACGACTTTGTTAGAAAAAGGCAGAGTGTACTTCTGGAATATAACGAACAAAACCTTATTGTCAGCAAGGGAGCTGTGAATTCAATTCTTTCTATTTGCAGCTCTATAGATATGGGACATGAGAAAAACACCTTTTCTATAGAGTCTTATTTGCCTTCTATTATAGAATTGTATAACGAATTAAGCTCTCAGGGGCTAAGAACTCTAGGCGTAGCCATTAAAAACATTGGTTCCTTGATACATTTCACAAAAGAAGACGAAAAAAACATGACGTTTATAGGTTTTTTAACGTTTTACGATCCTCCCAAAGATGGAGTTATTCAAGCCATCCAAAAACTTTCTGAACTAGGCATCTCCTTAAAAATTATTTCCGGAGACAATGCACATGTAGTCAAAAACATAGCGCAACAAGTGGGCATTATTGCACCTCGCGTTATAACTGGTGCTGACCTTCGATCAATAAGTGATGCAGCTCTTTTCCACCTTGCCAATCAATGCTCTCTATTTGCAGAAGTAGAGCCGAATCAAAAAGAACGAATCATTATGGCCCTCAAAAAATCCGGGAACAGTGTAGGGTTTATGGGAGATGGAATAAATGATGCTTCAGCTCTTCATAATGCAGATGTCGGCATTTCGGTAGATACAGCAGTAGATGTAGCCAAAGAAGCCGCTGACATAGTACTTCTTGAAAAAGGCCTCGCCGTACTTTCTGAAGGCGTTATAGAAGGACGACGAACATTCGCAAACACAATGAAATACATATTTATGGCCACGAGTGCTAATTTTGGCAACATGTTCAGTATGGCTGGAGCCTCGCTCTTCTTATCTTTTCTTCCTTTAGTACCCAAACAAATTTTACTTATGAACCTGTTGACAGATCTACCAGAGATGACTATTGCCATGGACAACGTGGATAAAGAACTCATCCAAAAGCCTCAACGATGGGATATATCTTTCATTCGCAAATTTATGGTCGTTTTTGGCCTTATGAGCTCATTTTTCGACTACATTACCTTTATAATTCTTTTGTTCTTTTTCCATACTCCAATCTCCCAATTCAGAACTGGGTGGTTTCTGGAATCCATAGCTTCGGCTTGCCTTGTCGTATTGGTTGTACGGAGCAGGAGACCTTTTTTCAAATCTCTACCTGGTTTCAAACTTCTTATAGCCACAATAGGTGTACTCTTTTTTATTCTTCTTTTCCCCGCTACTCCCCTTGCCACACTCTTCGGCTTTTCTCCTCTTCCCTCTTTTCTTTTATGGACACTTTTTGTCATTATAATGTGCATGACCCTCAGTGCAGAAATTATCAAGAAAATCTTTTATCGCTCTATTTCATAGTAGTATTTTTTGAAATATCCCTGAAAGTAAAAAAATAAACAGCATTATCACATGTCTGATGCAATGGATACTTGTAAAAGTTTAAATATTCAGGATAAAATACATATATATTCCCGCGAGAAGAAAGGATCCCGAGCTTGATAGCCTGCATTCTATAGAGAACATGGCTTCAAGCCTATAGGGCGTAGCGGGAAACTGCTGCGCCTCCCGCGTTTGGAAAGGAATCCCTTACTATAAACTAAGGAGGGAGAACTATATGTTTGACTGCTATGCTGGGAAAATTCTACATGTAGACCTGTCAAATGGGGAAATATGGTCAGTTCCTTTATCCGAGAATTGGGTCCGAAACTATATTGGAGGAGAAGGTTTTGGAGCTATTTATCTTGCTGAATCTTTAGCTAAAGGAATTGATGGTCTATCAGCAGAAAACAAGCTTCTTTTTGCATGTGGCCCTTTAACTGATACAAAGGCCCCTTGTTGTGGCCGAACTGTGGTTATGTTCAAGTCTCCCCTTACAGGAACCATCGGAGCTTCCAATGTGGGAGGAGCTTGGGCCCCCCAGCTCAAAAGGGCGGGATTCGATATGCTTGTTGTTCATGGGCAAACTCCAAATCCAACATATCTTTCAATCAATAACGATGAGATCACCCTGCATTCTGCAGAAAAAGTTTGGGGGAAAACTACAAAGGAAACGACGGAAATAATCCGTCAAGAACTGGGGAATCCCGAAGCAGAAATCGCATGTATCGGCGAGGCAGGAGAGAAGCTTGTGCGCTTTGCAACCATAATGGTTGGGAACGAACATGCTGCCGGAAGAGGGGGTGGCGGTGCTGTAATGGGGGCGAAAAAGCTTAAAGCAATTGCTGTTTATGGAACAAAAGCACGAACGCAAATACATAATAATGACCAATTTAATAACGCTGTAAAAAAAGCCATACAAGAACTTCACAATGAAGCCTTTATTCGGGAAGAGCTTATGAAATATGGTACCCCTTCTTTCTTTGATGCCATGAACAGCCTTGGTCTTGTACCAGCTTATAACTGGCAACGAACCACAACGAATTTCAACGATAGTCTCGGACATAAAGCCTACCATGAAAAATTGGAGGTAAAACAGGATCGATGTTACAACTGTCCAATTGGCTGTGTTCGCCTCACGCGCATTCCAAAAGGGAAATATGAGGGTCGTTCCGGATCGGGACCTGAATATGAGGCATTAGCTGCATTTGGGCAAAAACTGGGAAATAAGGACCTCTACTCCATCGTTGCCGCAAACTATATTGCAAACGACCTCGGCCTTGATATTATTTCGACAGGGCAAGTAATAGCCACGGCCATGGAGTGGTATGAGAAAGGAATTATCGATCAAAACAAAACCGACGGACTTGTTCTTTCATGGGGAAACAGCGATGCTATTGTGGAGATAGTAGAACGCATTGCTAGGCGGCAAGGTACTTTTGCCACACTCCTCGGAGAGGGATCTCTCAGAGCTGCACAAAGTATCGGAGGGGACGCAGAGAAATATGTTATGCACGTGAAAGGACAAGAAATGGCCGCAGATGGAGTGCGAAGCAGTAAGGGAGAAGCTCTATCTCATATGCTTTCTCCACGAGGGGCAGACCATTTACGCCCATATGGTGCTACTTTCGATGCTTTCGGCTACCTGGAAGAAGAACTTGGCGTTACCGAACGTGTAGATCCATTCAGCGAAGAAAACAAAGATTGGTTCAAGCCTTTTGAAGAGCTCTCTATGGCCACAAATTTGCTTGGCGTATGCTTGTTCGCTAGTATTACCCTAGCCGTAAAAGGAAGGACATGGGCAGAGCTTTTTAGCAATGGATCTGGAAGAAAGTACAGCTATATAGACTTGTTTAAAGCAAGCGAACGAGTTATCAATATAGAGCGGCTTTTCAATATTCGCGAGGGATTTTCGAAAAAAGACGACTATCTCCCTCAGCGATTTAGTACTGGGCCAGCGCCAGATGGACCAGGGAAAGGACAAGTCGTCGATCAAGACAAGCTTTTAGAGCTGGTTTATAAAATAAAAGGTTGGGATAGTCAAGGGGTCCCGACTAAAGAAAAACTCTCTGAGCTAGATTTAACCGAAATAGGGAAAAAATTATTAGGTTGACATAGAAAAAATATTCAGCACCCCAAATGTCAGACGCAACGCTGGCATTTGGGGTACACCTCGAAAAATGCCCGCCATTATCTCCTCCGATCTTGTTCCACAACTTAACAGGTGTTATTATCAACCCTCAGTTTGAATTTTGACTTTATGTTGTGCATACATATTTCTTATCGAATAAAAGCAAAGGAGGTTCCCTTAAGAAGGCACTACAGTAACGTTATACATATGGAGGTGTTTCTTGTGTTGATGGAAGTAGTTAAATTTGCTAATGGAATTCTCTGGGGGAAGCTTATGACGTGGCTTCTTCTGGGAACTGGGATTTTTTATAGTATCCGGTTAGGATTTCCACAATTCCACCATTTTAGGCACACTTTTAAGGTATTGTTTGGGAGCAGGAGGTCAGAAGAGGGTGGTATTACGTCTTTTCAGGCTTTATGTACAGGACTAGCAGCCCAAGTAGGTACTGGCAACATAGCAGGTGTTGCAACAGCACTTGTTTCGGGAGGACCTGGCGCTGTTTTTTGGATGTGGGTAACCGCCCTTGTCGGGATGGCAACTATTTTTGCAGAGGCCGTTCTAGCCCAGTTGTTTAGGGTCAAAAATAAAGATGGCACATATCGTGGTGGTCCTGCTTATTACTTGGAAAAGGGGTTAGGACAACGGTGGATGGGAGTCCTTTTTGCGATAAGCATTATTGTCGCTATGCCTTTTGTTTTTAACGCCGTTCAGTGTAATTCTATTGTTGCCGGATTGCGAGGAGCTTTTTTCTCTAATGTAAAAGAAGGAGGAAACATTGAACTCTACTTGGGAATTGTCGTAGCTGGCCTCACTGCTGTTGTTATTTTCGGTGGACTAAAACGGATAGCTCACGTAGCGGAGGTCGTGGTTCCATTTATGGCTTTGTTCTATATTCTTATTGCCTTAGTAGTAGTTATTATCCATATACAGCAGTTACCCGCCATTTTAGTTACTATCTTCAAAGGCGCTTTTGGAATAAAACAAGTGGCAGGAGGTATACTCGGGCATACAGTGGCTCAAGCATTCCGCTACGGTATGGCTCGAGGGCTTTTCTCTAACGAGGCGGGGATGGGATCCACCCCCAATGCCCACGCTACAGCAGACGTAAAACATCCAGCTCGCCAAGGTTTTGTAGCCATGATAGGTGTCTTTACAGATACTATTATTATTTGCACTGCTACAGCTGCTCTTATCCTTATTTCTGGACAGCTCGGCAGTGGCGAAACTGGAGTGGAGTTGACGCAACTTTCTCTTAAAACAGCTTTAGGTTCTTGGGGGCCAGCTTTTATCGCTATTGCCCTTACTTTTTTTGCTTGGACATCTATTCTTGGAAATTACTATTACGGTGAAAGTAATTTAATGTACCTTTTCCCGCAAGCACAAAAGGGACCTTTGCTTTTTTCGTATCGAATCGCCGTTTTAGGTATGATTATTTTTGGAGCCGTAAGTTCTGTACCACTCGTATGGGAGTTGGCAGACTTTTTTAATGGATTAATGGCTTTATTGAATCTTGTTGGCATTCTTTTGCTCTCTGGAGTCGTAGTAAAAGTTCTTAATGATTACGAAAGGCAATTGCAAACACAACCTGATTTTGAGCCACTATATAAGAGAACGGATATGTAATTTGTTATATAAAAAAAGGGTGCTGGGACATCTGTTCAGCACCCCTTTTGCTGGATTCTATGTCCAACTTTTTGAGCGCACTTCACATCCCAAACACCGCTTTTGATTATTCTTCTCTACCTTCACTATAAAGGCGCTTCATGGAATCTCGCAACCCCAGATAAACTGCCTTATATTCAGAGTACAGCTCATTATAAACTTCCGTATGTTCAGTTACTGGATAGACGGGCTCTTTAAAATGTAGCCACTCCTTCAAGATTTCTGGCCTGTCAAAAACACCCGTACCAAGACCTGCCAATAGGGCATCTCCAAGAGGAGCTTCTACATCTTCTTGAAGGACTTTCACTGGATAACCACTTACATCGGCAAAAATAGATGTCCAAAGGGAGGATTTCGCCGCGCCGCCTACAAGAACCATTTCTGGATCAAGCTTCACAGACGTTCCTAAGATGCTCTCCATATTATGACGAAGGGCATAAGCAACCCCTTCCATACAGGCTCGATATATGTGACCTTTGCCGTGATAAAGGCTCAACCCCATCAACGTTCCACGGGCACTGCTATCCCAAATAGGGGAACGCTCGCCCATCATATACGGAAGAAATACGAGGCCATCTGAACCAGCAGGGACATCCTGACTTTGAAGTTCCAGCAAAGAATATGCACTGACTCCGAGACGATTCTGGGTCTCCAATTCAAGAGTTCCAAAATTATTTCTGAACCACTGAATAACTGCACCAGCTGTAGCAGCTCCTCCAAAAGTGTAATTCTTTTTAAGAGGATCCAAAACGTGAGGATAACTGATCAATCGGTCGGTGAGATTCGCCTTTTCGGTAATAAACCCCCAGCACATAGATGTTCCTACCATGGCTACATGATTACCTTCCTCAAAAGCTCCCGCGCTTAACGTAGCTACCGCTGCATCTATGCCACCAGCTACAACAGGAGTCCCAGCAAGAAGCCCCGTAAGAGCAGCTCCTTCTGGAGAGAGCTTTCCCACTATATCTGACGAAGCTACTAAACGTTCAGGCTGCTTGGATACAGGAACCCCTAAGATAGAACACATTTCGTCAGACCAACCTCTTTTCCCGAGGTCGAAAATACCACCGATATTTCCAGCTGATGAATAATCGATAGCTACTTCCCCAGTGAGTTTATATATAACCCAAGCGTTGGGAGGCAAAAAAACAGCCGTTTTTTGCCATACATCTGACCAATTGTCACGTACCCACATCATCTTAGTAAAACCGTAATAGGAATCCACTGTATTGCCCGTGATCTCGTAGAGACGCTCCAAATGTACGTGTTCTTTAACCCATTCCACCTGACGAGAGGCGCGTCGGTCCATCCAAATAAGGCAAGGCGCCAGAGGATTCATTTGACTATCGACAGGGATACCGGAACCACCATAAAGCCCACTAATAGCCATACCTACAATGTCTGCAAGAGGAACCCTTCCTACAAAGAGAAGATCACGAAGAACTTTACATGTGGCATCAAGCCAAATTTCCCCGTCCTGCTGCGCCCATAAAGGCTTCGGTTGGTCCACTCCATACTCGGCATGACTGGAAGCCACTATTTGCCCCTTTTCGCTTAGAAGAATGGCTTTCGTCCCTGACGTCCCTATATCAAGACCTATTAAATACCCCATGGAAATGCCCCCTTCTTCTCTACGCTTTAGCTTGTGGTTTTGAAAATTTATCTTTTAAAACGCTTAAAGAGATAACAAATATAAGGATTCCTCCCCACAAAGCTATAGCTAAGTGAGCACTCATGCCCAACAAATTTAATCCGCTGGATATAACCTGTAAAACCACGAGAGCTATCACAAGCCCCGCAACTTTCCCAAAACCTCCATCTGGATTGATACCTCCAAGGACAGAAGCCAATACTGTTACAAGGAGATAGGAGCTACCGTATCCCGCTCGAGCCGAATTAAAACGGGAAATCATTATAAGAGCTGCAATGCCACACAATATACCTGAAAGGATATAAACCTTTACAAGGACTTTTTTTACTTCTATTCCAGAAAAATCTGTAGCTTTAATATTTGAACCTATCATATACACACCCACGCCAAAAGGTGTTTTCTCGAGAAATATAGACACGACTATCGCACAAAAGGCAAAGATAAAAAGAGGAACAGGAATACCTGCGATAGTTCCATTTCCAATGAAAAGAATCGGAGCGGGGAACCCAGAAATAACAGATCCTTTGGTGATCAAAACGCTTAGTCCCTCTACGACAGTCATGGTCCCTAATGTGGCCAAAATAGCAGATACCCCTATATAAGAGACAACAAATCCATTAATAGCTCCTACTATAAAGGACACGAAAAGAGCCGCACTAAAAGCAAGCAAAATAACGAAGACCATACCACTGGCAGATATACCTTCATGGAGCATAGAGGTGAGTATATACGCTGCCGATATTCCCGCTACATTCGCCGTAGCAATAATAGATAAGTTAATACCGCCACTCACCATAGTTATCATCATGGCTATAGCAAGAATGCCTAATTCCGGGAGCTGAAAGGCCATAGACTGAAGATTTGCCATACTAAAAAATTGGCCATGAAGAACTAGAGAAAAGCCACTTACCAGCACGATGAGAAGCAAAAGTAAATTACGAAGTAAAGGATCACGCTTCCACATCAATATCCGCTCCCTTCCGCTCCTTGTTTTTGCTGTTCCAAGCGGTAACACTAACACTGATTAGAATCACAAAACCGATGACAATTTGATGCCAATAGGATGAAACCCCCAGGAGCGTCAATCCATTGGAAAGCACCGCAATTAAAGCTACACCCAGAAAGGTCCCTAGCAAAGACCCTGCACCACCTGCTAAATTAGCTCCCCCCAGAACAACAGCTGCCAGAACTTCCAGCTCTCGCCCCACAATAGAGTTCGGTGCTACTGTTTGAACTACCTGAGCCTGGATAATAGCAGCCCAGGCCGCTACCAAACCCATATAACAATAAACAAAAACATGGATACCTAATATATTGAACCCCATGCGTTTGGCAGCCTCCTGATGACCGCCCATAGCGTAAATTCCACGTCCTAAAACAGTTTTATTTAATAGAAATGCAGTAACGGCAAAGGCTACTATAAGAGCCACTATTGGCATGGAAAGGCTATAAATATTCCCCGAACTACTTTGAAATCTGAAGAGTTCCCACCCATTCACAAACCACTCAGGAAAATCATACAGCCATTTACCCTTAGTAATAAAAATAAGCAATCCATAAAAAATATTAAGGGTAGAAATAGTGATAATAATGGCCGAAACCTTTAAATAGTGAACAAGCAGACCGTTAATCGCTCCCAAAGTTATACCAATGGCTCCAGCCATGGCAAAAGCAGTAAACCAGCTTCCACCATGTTTGATAATATACATAGCCACCACATATTGGGCCACTGTAGCTGTCGCCGTAAAAGAAATATCGATACCACCCGATATAAGGACAACAAGCAGACCGGTAGCCATAATGCCTACAAAAGAATAGCTCACGAGCAAATCAAACAGATTCTCGAGAGAAAAGAAATCTTCAGTAGCTACAGAAAGGAATGCCCCCATAAGAAACAACACTACGAGCAAATAAAATTCTCCACGTTTCATAAAGTTCAGTAGTTTAGTATTCATTGATCTTCTGGGTCAACTCCTTTTCTGTAATTTGAGCGGGAAAGCATTCTCCAACAATATGTCCTTTTCTCATGACCAAAACACGATGGCAATTATAAAGAACCTCCGGAACTTCATCTGATATTATAATGATCCCCATTCCCTGCAAGGCTAAATCTTTCACAACCTGATACAACCCATTCTTAGCAGCTATATCCACACCTACGGTAGGAGAGTCAAGAATTAGAATTCTGGGAGACGTAGCCAGCCACTTTGATAAAACTACCTTCTGCTGGTTGCCGCCAGACAAGGTTTTCACAGCTATGTCAGGAGTCGAGACCTTAATATTCAATTCGTTAACCCATTTTTTAAAACACGATGCTTTTTTCTCCCGGTCAATGAGATTTCCCTTCCCGAGAATCTGATCCATAATCGTTAAAATCATATTATTATCTGCCGGCTGATCAAGAATAAGCCCCAAAGAAAGCCTATCTTCCGACACATACCCTATGCCAGCTGCAATAGCATCTCTTTTATTAGATAGAGAAACCGGCCTCCCATCAAGACGAATCTCTCCGCTATCTGGAGGATTAGCCCCAAAAAGCGAGAGAGCCAATTCGGTGCGCCCGGATCCTAAAAGACCTGTAATCCCCAGAATCTCCCCTTCATGAAGAGAAAAAGAGATATCTTTATAGTTCTTTTCCTTGCAGAGGTTTTCTACCTCTAAAATAACCTCTTCCTTATTATATGGAGAGCAATTCACCTCATATTTAAACTGCTGACCTGTCATTAAAAACGCCAGTTTATGATCATCTAATTCTGAGGCTTCATAGACCCCGACTTTCTCTCCATCTCGAAGAACTGTCACTCGTTGGGCTATCTCCATAATTTCGTCGAGCCGGTGGCTTACAAATAATATCGTGATTTTTCGAGATTGAAGATCCCGAACTACCCGAAAGAGAGCATCAACTTCATTCCGCGTAAGGGAAGCTGTCGGTTCATCCATAATGACAAGCCTCGCCTCATTGGCTATAGCCCGACAAATAGCCACTAACTGTCGATCTGCTATGGAGAGCTCTCCTACCGTTTTCTCTAATGGAAGAGAGATTCCTATTTTATTCATCGCCGCTTCAGAACGCTGTATCAAATTCTTCCGGTCTACAAACATGCGGCCTTTCTCTAAATATTGGCCAATACCAATATTCTCCGCTACAGATAAATTAGGAAAAAGAGACAGGTCTTGATAAATAACCTGGATCCCCTTATTTATAGACTCCAAAGGAGTTAAATGGGAAAGAATCTCCCCATTAATATGAATTTCCGCTCCTTCTTCCGCCTGATATACCCCAGATATAATTTTAATAAGAGTGCTCTTACCTGACCCATTCCCTCCCACAAGGCAATGGATCTCCCCCTTATATAAATCGAAATCCACACCTTTTAAGGCCTGAACTCCGCCAAAATTTTTACGAATATTTTTCAGCTCAAGGAATTTTTCTAGCTCCATCAACACCCATCAGTCCCCACTTACAAGATAAAGGTGCGGGTCGAACAAAGGCCCGCACCTTGTCTTTTATTATTCAGGCTAAAAACCGAGAGATTCGGCGTTCTCTGCCGTAATATCGAGAATTTTATCGAACTTAAGTACTTTGCCCTTCGTCTCTGGATCTTCAAAAAGCTGGATAGCTCCAAGATCTTTTATTTCCATGCCATCGGTAATGGTCTTACCCTGAAGAATTTCTCGAGCTACTGCCACCATAGCATATCCTGCATCTGCTGGATCCCAAAGGTAGCCGTGGGTAATATATCCTTCCTTAAGATATGGAGCAGCATGGCTCGGAATAACTGTTCCAACCACAGCAATCTGGCCTTTCATATCTTTCTTTTTAAGAGCCTGGGCGGCGCCGATGGGGCCAAGGCTTCCAAAACCAACGATACCCTTCAGGTTCGGATAGGTTTTTGTAAGCTCCATGGTCTTTTTGAAAGATTCCTCAACGCTCTCTCCACAAGGGATACGATCGGTAACGAGTTTCATTTCCGGATATTTAGCTTTTACATATTCAAGACCTACATTAGCCCAATAGTTGTGAAGAGGCACAGTCAAGCCACCTACAAAAAGAGCAAATTCTCCTTTGCCTCCCATAGCCTGGGCAAGAGTCTCGAAGTTTTCTTCTCCGAACTTTTTGCTGTCGATAAGCTCGATATCATAGTCGGCACCCTTCTGTTTGTCCGACTCGTGAGTTAAAACAATGATGCCTTTGGATCTGGCTTTCTCGAAGACAGGTTCAAGAGCCTTCGCATCATTGGGCACCACACAAATAGCGTCTACACCCTTGGCGATAAGGTCTTCTATAATTTTTACCTGCTGTGCCGGATCTGCATCGGAAGGTCCCTGCTGATAGGCCTTTACATCATCAAACTCTGCGTCAGCTTTTTTCACGCCTTCTTCCAAGCGGTTGAACCAAGGAATTCCATTAATTTTAACCACTACTGCGATTTCGTGCTCTTTAGCCAAAGCACAGCCTGTAAATACTAGAGCTAGGGCTAAGGCTAAAGCCATGATTCGTGTTACTCTTTTCATGCTGTCCACACTCCTTTAGATTTTATGTAATTACTTGTTAAAGGGGGAAGTTCCCTTCCACCTCACAGCCTTTCCATAAAAACATTCAAAGCTTCTACCCAAAAAGACATGTTTTGAGGTTTATAAACTTTTAGATTCAAAGAATTTCGGACTATACGCCGTCCCTCTTCCAGACCAGATATAAGCCCTTGTGCCTTCAGCTGAGCTAGCATATTTCCCAGCGCAGTCGCTTCTATTGGTCCAGCTACAACAGTTTTACCGGAAGCATTCGCCGTAAATTGGCAAAGGAATTCTGCCTGAGACCCTCCCCCCACAATATGCACTACGTCTATAGCTGTCCCTAACGTTTTTTCTATGCCTTGGAGCACATAAGCGTGGTTTAAAGCAAGACTTTCATATATGGAACGCGCCATTTCGGCCACGCCCTCTGGAGCATCCTCTCCCCTATCTAGAAAGAACCCCCTAATTTCATCTGGCATATTAAGTGGATTCATAAAGCGGGGGTCGTCAGGATAAAAAATATGCTGTAACGGCTTCGCCATCTCCGCTGCTTCATGGATTTCACTATAGGAAAGCTCCTTCCCTTCCTCCTCCCAAATACGACGACACTCTTGAATAAGCCACAAGCCGCAAAGAATTTTATGATAAAAAATCTTATTTCCCACGCTACACTCATTGGTAAAATTAGCATTTAAAGAATGAGAACTTCGCTCTGGACTATCAAGCTCTCGCCCTAAGAGCGACCAGGTCCCGGCACTGATCACAGCCGAAGCAGACGTTTCCGTGGGTGCAGCAGAAAGAGCTGAAGCCGTATCATGTCCGCCAACTGCCACCACTGTCACCTCACTGCCCAATCCGGTTTCAGCTTGTACATAGGGAGATAGCGGCCCAATAATGGTTCCTGGAGATATTAAAGGGCACAAGAAATGGTGAGGAATCTCTAGGCACTCTAAAAGTCCTCGATCCCACGACCGCGTCGCTGGATCAAGAAACTGAGAGGTAGACGCTATTGTAATCTCGTTAAAATATTGGCCTGTAAGAAAATATGTAAATAAATCTGGAGGGAATAAGAGTTTTTCTGCCTGATTTAAAAGCCAAGGTCGGCTTTTCTTTTCGGCAAAAAGCTGAACAAGAGAGTTGAACTGAATGAACATAATACCTGTACGAGAATAAATTTCTTCCCGCGCAACATTTTGAAAAATTTCACTGTAAAGCCCTTCTGTCCTCGGATCTCGATAGTGATGTACTGGCGCCATAAGTTGTCCTGTTTTATCAACAAAAGCACAATCGACGCCCCAAGTATCTATACCTACAGTAAAGGGGGCTCCTTGCGCTAACTGTCCCGCATTTCTTAGAGCTACCAACATTTCATCGTATATTCTTAAGATATCCCAATACCAAGAACCGTTGAGTCGAATAGGGCCATTAGGAAAAGAATGGATCACTTCAAAAGAGAGCTGGCCATCTTTGTAAGTTCCCCATAAAGCCCTTCCCGTCGAACTGCCGAGGTCAAAAGCAAGAAGGTGCGTCATATCCCCTTGTATCATTGGTCTATTGTTGTCCATACCCTGCAAACTTGCGAACGACCTCAGCCATTTCCTCATCTGGAAGAATCACTGGCTCTCCAATACACTTCGTTCGATAATAAATCTCAGACACCAACTCTATCTCCTCTGCAGTACCAAAAGCTCCGGGAAGAGTCGCACCTACTGCAAGCAATCCGTGATTGGCCATAAGAACCGCATTATATTGTCCTATGGACTCTGCCACGTTATGAGCAAGTTCTGGAGTTCCATAGGTGGCATAAGACGCTAAAGGAACTTTATTTCCTGAAAATCCAATGAGATAATGAACAGCAGGAAGTTCCCATCTTAAACAAGCGATAGTTGTAGCAAAAACAGAGTGGGTATGCACAACGGCACAAACATCGCTCCTTTTATGATATAAAGCTAGATGCATAGCAGTTTCACTGGAAGGTTTTTTTACACCCTCTATAATATTCCCTTCAATATCCATCACCAAAACATCTTCTGGTTCCATCTCGAAGTAATCGATCCCGGTCGGGGTAATGGCTACTTCTCCACGGACTCTATCAAAAATACTAATATTGCCTCCTGTTCCTGTTGTCAACCTAGAAGTAACCATTTTTTGACAATATTCCACTATCGCTTCTCGTTCAGAACGAAGTCGCATTTTATATCCTCCCATCATTTCACTCTATAAACTATAAAAGAAGTGTCACATAATCGTACACTAAAGATAGCCATAATATGCGACTATTGCAATGGCAAGACCAACGATTCCCGTATCTTATCAGCTGAGATATAGCCAAAATAATGGTCCTAAATGCGGAAATCGCATTTTTTAGAGGAAAGCATTGATGTTTGTGAAAAAAAGGAAGGTATTAACATGTCATTTCTTTATATTCCATTTTTAGAGCTATTAGAAGGTAATAATATCCTTTTTTCTGAGCATTTTCTATGGCTATTTCCATATTTTGCGGGGTTGCCCGACGAATTAGCCTTTGGAAAGACATGACATCCCTGCCATCAAGAGTTTTCCCATACTTCAGCCATGCATTCAGCAGGTCTCCGTGGTTATCTATAACGTCAAGAAGAGATTGAGACTGAAGTAAAATCTGGGTAAGGCTTTTTTCTTGAGGTTCTTTAAGAGGCAAACTGCCAGAAGAAGTAAGCCCTTCCTCAATAGGCACTACGAAGCGATATAAGGCTTGGAAACACTTCCGAGGAACAACATCTATACAAAAAGGTGGAGTTTGGACATGCAAGTGGCCAAAGTACCACCTCCGAAAAGAGAGACGAGAAACAATTGTATTGAGATAAATAGCTACAGGATCCCTGGGCACATGAGCAAGTTTCAGCTTTGCGCCGATATATTTCTTATGGCAAAGCTCTATTAATACTAGATTTGGGGCCATATGGGTAAAAACATAATCAACTTTCCATTGAACCTGATCTAAAGACTGCCACCCCCTCGCCATCTCTTCCTCTGAGGGAATTTCTCGTTCCCACCATGAAATACCAGGTCTCCGCATATTTTTATCGAGACTTAAAGCCCCTCCGAAGCAAAAACAGCGAAATCCCTCTATAGTGTATATATATCCTCGTTTTAGATGGAATATATTGTCAGATACAACTCCAACGGAATTTCCAAAGCGTTCTATTTCTGGAAGATGATCAAGACGTGTAAAGTTTTCGTGATTTCCATCAATAAATAAGGTATTCCATGGCATGGAAGAAAGCCAGGTAAGCCACTTTTGTTCTCGTTCCGTAAGGCAAGGATCGAATAAAAGGCCAAAATCACCCATAATTACAAGGTGATCTTCTGGGGTGAGATATTTCCCCACTGTATAATAAAAAGGCAATAGTTCATCTATCTCCACTGTTCCATGTTTATCGCCTGTTACATAAATAGACATGAGCCCTCCCTTAAGAATAGCGTAGATAAATAATATCATAAATAGTTAAACAAATTGTTTTCGCATTTCATTGCTTTAGCTCGATAAAGAACAGCTTCTTGAAAAAGATGCCTTTAGAGAGGATCATTCAATTAAAAAAGGTGGATGCCCCTTACGGGACACCCACCTTTATCCTTCAAGTTGTATTAAAGGGAACTCCTACAGAGGTCTAACGTTGCTAGCCTGTGGACCTTTCTGACCAGACTCAACATCGAAAGAAACCTTCTGCCCTTCGTCAAGAGTCTTAAAGCCATCAACCTGAATAGCACTAAAATGGACAAAATAATCTTTCCCATCTTCGCCGGTGATAAAACCATAGCCCTTGCTGCCGTTAAACCATTTTACTGTTCCTTGTGTCAAAATGTTGCCTCCTAAAAATGTTATTGTGCTGCTGTTATTTTGCAACTTAGTAAGTTTACAGGAGAAAATGATAATAGTCAAGAAAGTTTTTGAAATTTGTACGGACAAATCTCGTTAAGTTTCTATTTCGCTTTGCTACTCCTTTAAACCGAACGAAAGAAATGACAGCACACACTGATAATTCCCTGTTATTCATATCTCAGAGCATCTATAGGATTGAGCAAAGAGGCTTTGTAGGCTGGATAAAAACCAAAAAAAATACCCACACATCCAGAGAACCCAAAAGAAAGAATTATAGAAAGCACTGAAATATCAGTAGTCCATCCCAAGACTCTCGAAAAAAACTCAGCCCCCGCAACTCCCAGAACAATACCAACAACGCCTCCCAAAAGAGAGAGGATAAGAGCTTCCATAAGAAATTGAAGTCTAATATCCGCCTTTTTAGCTCCTATAGCCATCCGGATACCGATCTCCCGCGTTCGTTCCGTCACTGATACGAGCATAATATTCATAATGCCAATACCACCTACTACGAGAGAAACTCCCGCTACAGCTGTAAGAAGCAGACTCATTACTCGAGTAGCACTCTTAGCGTTTTCCACCATTTGCGCTAAATTCCGAACCGTAAAATCGCTGCCTTCTCCCGGTTTAATGCGATGACGCTGCGCCAGAAGGCTTTCAATTTGCTCTTGCGCTCTATCTAAATGATATTCCGAAAGTGCTTTTACGGAAATTGAGGAAGTCATCCCCATCTTAGGGGGACTGATCATTCTTCTTTGAACTGTTGTAATAGGAACCAATATAATATCGTCTTCGTCACGCCCCATAGGACTTTCCCCAATCTTCGCCAAAACACCAATTACCATTACAGGTACACCTTTTAAACGTATTACCTTCCCCAAAGGATCTTCGCTGCCAAACAAATTTTCGACAATTGTTTCTCCGATAATACACACCTTCGTAGCACTTCGAATATCCTGTTCCACAAAGGTCCTGCCTGAAACCAAAGAAAGATCCCGCACAAAAAGGTAATCGGCCGTAGTTCCCGTAACCTGCCCAGGATAGTTTTCGTTACCATAAACAGCCTGAAGCGTGCCCCCGTAAGTAGGTGCAGAATAGGCAACTGCGCTACATTCTTCGCGGATAGCCTCCGCATCTTCCACTGTCAGTGTATATGCCGAATAACTTCGCACTCCACCTACTGACCTATCTGTACTGGGTCGCACTATAATCATGTTACTGCCAAGGCTAGAAAATCTGTCAGCTATCTCGCGGTTAGCGCCAGATCCTATAGCAAACATAATAATAACCGCCATAACCCCAATAACGATTCCCAACATGGTCAATGCCGATCTCGTTTTATTGGCACGAAGAGATCGAAAAGATATTTTTATAGTCTCATACAGACTTAACATGCAATCCTCACTTCTTCGTCTCTTATCATAATCCCATCTTTAAAAGTTATAATCCGCGTCCCGAAACGAGCCATATCCAATTCGTGAGTTACCTGAATAATCGTTTTGCCCGTCTCTTTATTCAACCGGACGAAAAGATCCATAACATCTTCGCCTGTTCTACTATCAAGATTGCCCGTGGGTTCGTCAGCAAGAATAAGAGGGGCATCATTAACTAATGCTCTCGCAATGGCGACTCGTTGCTGCTGGCCGCCAGAAAGCTGTTGAGGTTGATGACCGGCCCTTTCTTCTAACCCTACAATTTGGAGGGCATGGAGAGCCTGTTTGTGCCGAGCCTTCGCTGGTATGCCTCTGTATAGCATAGGAAGCTCTACATTCTCAAGCGCAGTCATTCGAGGCAGAAGGTTAAATCCCTGAAAAACAAAACCAATCGTGTTTTTACGAATTTCAGCCAATTGATCTTTATCTAAAGAGCTTACGTCAGTACCATTAAGAAAATAATGTCCTTCCGTTGGGATATCGAGACATCCTAAAATATTCATTAAAGTGGATTTCCCCGACCCCGAAGCTCCCATAATCGAAAGAAACTCTCCTTTTCTTACAGAAAAAGTCACGCCTCTCAAAGCCCAGACTTCCACTTCTCCCATGACATAAGATTTATGAATATTATCGACGCGGACCAGGCACAAAGGGAGACCCCCTTCCAGTCGTAGTCTCCTTGCCGAATACAACTCCCGTAACAATTTTCATACCTTCCTTTACTTCTCCTGAAATCTCGGTATCCATACCGTCTGAGATCCCTATAGTTATAGGAACTGGCTGTAAAGCTTTCCCATCATAGAGCCAAAGGTTTTTAGTGTAAGAATGAGGAGAAGAGGGTGCAGATGTATTGTGTACCTCTCCGTTAAAAACTCCCAATTCTGAATTTGGTTTAAAGCGGAGGGCAGCGTTAGAGATCTTCAATACACCAGACTTCTTAATTGTCTCTATTATCACGTTAGCTGTCATGCCAGGCATAAGTTTGAGTTCTGGATTCTGCACTTTAATAATGACCGTATATGTTACGATATTTCCTTCGGTGTTAGGAGCTAAACGAATTTCCTCCACGAAACCGTGGAACGTTACATCAGCATAAGCATCCACCGTAAACTGCACGCCTTGTCCTGCCTGAATTAAGCCAATGTCTGCTTCGTCTATATCTGCTTCTACCTTCATCTGTGTCAGGTCTTCCGCTATAGTAAAAAGAGTTGGAGCAGATTGGGTGGCATTCACTGTCTGCCCCACTTCCACTGCTCTGTCTATAACCACTCCGTTAATAGGAGACGCTATTTTCGCGTATCCCAAGCTAATTTTTTTGTGTTTTAAGCTCGCTTTAGTTTGCTCTACATTAGCTTGCGCCGCTTTTAGTTGAGCTATTGCTGTATCATATTCTGTCTGTGCTTCATCGAGTTCGCTCTCCGCAATAAGATTTCGGGAAAAAAGTTCTTTTTTCCTATCCCTACTCTTTTTCGTATCTTTCACTGAAGTTTCTGCTTTCAAGACATTGGCCTGAGCCGCTAAAACGTCAGCCTCTGCTGACTCAACATTAGCCTGTAACAAAGACGGATCAATTTCAGCGATAAGCTGACCTTTTTTCACTGAAGAGTTAAAATCCACGTAGATAGCCTTAATAGTGCCCGTCACCTGCGTTCCTACATTCACCGTATTAACAGCCTCCACTCTGCCAGTAGCAGAAACAGTCTTCACAATTTCGCCTCTCACTATAGGTACAGTCTCTACAGTAAAAATTGGGGACGTACCTCTGCGAAAGAAAAAATAACTACCGATAAGAGCCATCACCACAAAAAAGGCCGCGAACTTTTTCATTCTAAAGAACCTCCAACTGCTTTTTCCAGGGCAGTCCAAGCTCGCCAATGATCATAAAGAGCTGCCCAATACTCCTTTCTAGCTTCCTTATATTTTTCAGTCGCGTCAGCCACTTCAATAGGAGATCCTACTCCTACTCTATATCTATTTTGAGCAATATCCAGGTTTTCCTCTGATTGAGACACCACTTTTTCTGCCACCTTCAAAACATCGAAAGAATCTGTGAATTCTAAATAAGATTGCTCTACCTCTTTCTGAACGTCAGAACGAAGAGATTCAACTTCTGATTCTGCTATCTCCAGCTCCACCTTTGCTTGTTTTATTTTTTCTGTCTGCAAGCCTCCGTCATAAAGGGGAAACTGCACGGTCATTCCCATAGACCAATTGTCATCCTCTGTAAAAGAGCTGCCGCCAACAGTATATTTCCCCGACGCTTTCAATTCAGGAGAGTTTTCTTTCGCCGCTAAACGAATATTTTGATATGCTGCCATACTATCTGTTTTTTTTGCCTGTAATTCTGGCCGGGACGAAAAAGCTCTTTTCTGTATTTCTTCTAGATTCAGAGACACCTCTTGCGTCGACACTATATCTTGCAGGGAATAATCTATAGGAGTAGTAATTCCCATGGCATTATCCAAAGCTGTTTTTGCCTTCTTAACGGCTGTCTTCGCTGTAATAACACCTAACTGAGCCTTACTCAAATCTACATCAGCAGTTGTAACATCATACTTAGAAACAGATCCGACTGAATAAAATCCCTGGGCCTGGTCTAAAAGCAACTGGTAAAGTCTCAATGTTTCCTCTGCTACCTCGACATTTTTTTGTGCTTCAAGAAGATCAAAATACGACTTTTTTACGTTATATACAATCAAAAGTTCCGTTTCCTTCAGAGTATAAAAAGCACTCTCTTTCTGAAGCGAAGAAACTTCTATTTCCACATCTGTCTTACCACCATCTGAAATAAGTTGTGATGCCCCAGCGCTACTCGAATAAATTTCTCTATCTCTGGTAGAAGAACTATCTTGCCGAGTATATCCAGTAGCAATATCTACTTGAGGCTTCAATTTTGATTTGACCTGGCCTATTCGACTATCAGCAACATATACTTTTCCTTGCGCACTTTTAAGATCGGGGTGGTGAGCAAGGGCCATAGTTACACACTTATTAAGATCCCAAATCTCCGCTACTGGTATTGCCTCTATTCCTTGAGCGAGACTTGCCCAACATAAAAATAGAAAAACAGAAGAAAAACAAAGACGTTTCTTCATCACTCTTCTCCTTCTAAATATATTTCCTGAAAGAACCCCTTTTGCAAAGCAAAAAAAGATAGAGAACGTTACAAGCAGGTTATCTGGAATCACAAACACTATAATTTATACACGGAAAAAGAATCTTATGTATCAGGAAATATATGGAGATTTGAATAATATATTCAAAAGGGTCTCCCACAGAAATGGAGACCTTTTTTTCATTTAAGAACGAATCATCACTAATGCCATTTTGAAAGCTTCTACCGCTTTCAAAGCATGAGGAACATTGGCGGGCATAATAAGCCACTCCCCTTGAGCTACAAGTTGAGATACACCTCCAAGACTAATCTCTGCCTTCCCATTAAGGATTTGAACCAAAGCATCGTAAGGAGCTGTATGCTCACTTAGAGCCTGCCCTTTATCAAAAGCAAAAAGAGTTACAGTGCCGGTAGGATGATCAATAAGTGTACGGCTTACCACTGAGCCAACTTGAACTTCTACCATTTTTTCAGCCTCAAATTTTGTTCCCTTCTCGAATATTTTCTGACTCATCACTATCGCTCCTTTATGTATAAATTCGTTTATTTACACGGTTATTATGCTAGCATAAACCCTACTAAATTACTAATGATTATTTTGGGTCTTTTACAACTCTCCTTACATTTTTCTCAGCCTCTCCTCAAAAAAGAAATGCCTCTTTAATTACTTATAAAAAATATCTTTATCCCAAATCCTCTATATAAACTAGAAACAAGATATGAAAAGATATAATCTTTTCAGGATAACAATGAATATTCAATAAAAATAGCTCTTAACTATTTGTAATCAACAGAGTTACCCTAAATCTCCATTTTGCAAATACGAATTGTGTGCTATGCTGATTATTGAAAATATTTAATAAAAACCCTCGCTGGCGCCAGTACTTTTGAGAGGAAAAGGAGGCAGAGAAAAATGAAGATTCAGGTCATTGGGCGAATATGCCCAGATTGTGACAAGGTTTTCGAGATGACCAAACAGACTCTGACTACCCTTAATATTGTTAATGACATTGAGCGCGTAACAGAGACAAGGGAGATCATCAAACATTTTGGGATGGTGCATATCCCAGCCGTAGCTGTAGATGGGAAAGTACTTTTTTCTGGAGAGATTCCTAACGAGGAAAAAATGAAAAAGCTCTTCTCTCGATACAGAAACTGAATTAATAGAAACAAATAAACTTACCGTAACACCCCTTACGGAAAAAGTTTCGAAAGAGATGCCCTCGAGCATCTCTTTTTTTAATGGGGGCGAAATGTACACTTTTAGTTTTCTATTATTTTTTAAAGTTCGTCAAAAAAGCCGTTACCATAATAGACAGAGAATAGGATATTATAAAAAATAACTCTCAAGAAGAGGGCCTCAAAATACTAAAAGAGTAGGAAAGGAGTTTTTATAGTGTTTTTTACCTTCTTAATTCTTTCTGTTCTTCTTGGCATCTTAGTTCCTGTTCGTCGCGCTAGTGCCTGTAGCGGTCTTATATTAGGGAAAGATGTTTCCCCTACAGGGAAAGTTCTTGTTGCTCATAATGAAGACGATAGTGATCGTCTTTTAGTGCGACACGCCCTTGTCCCCCCAAGAGACCACAAGCCTGGAACAACTTTTACATGCGAAGAGGAATCTGCCCATATCCCACAAATACCCCATACTTTTGGTTTTTTCTGGAGTGAAGTCCGAGGTGAACGTGGCCTTTCAAATGCAGATATATTCTATAACGACCACGGTGTTGGTATTTTTAGTGACAGCTGTCGACATATACGATCTGATCATGAGCCCGATTGCATAGCTGGCGGGATTGGATATGGCCTCCGCCGCGCTTTAGCTGAACAAGCTTACAGTGCTGACCATGGCGTAATATTGGCCATGAAGCTATTAGAACAATATGGATACCGAGATTCAGGTAGATGCTATATTATTGCCGATGCTAACGAAGCATGGATGATACAAGTAGTTCATGGCCAACACTATTGTGCCGTACAAATACGAGACGATGAAGCCGCTTTCATCCCTAACCATTACACCATCCGTAAAGGCGATCTAAATAATAGAAAGTTTTATTGCTCAAAAGATCTTCTGAATTACGCCTCACAAAAAGGCTGGGTATCGCCCCATGTGTTAGAAGAAAAAGATTTTGATTTTGCGAAAGCGTTCCAAAACCCTAAACGGTGGCGTCATAAGTTCAATACATTTCGTCAACGTCATGCTCTTTCGATTCTCACTGGCAGGGAATGGGGGGTCAATGAAGAGCTCCCAATGACAGTGCACCCAGGTAAAAAAATAGAATTTGATAAAATCAAGGCTATTTTCCGTAGCCACTATGAAGGTACAGCTGATGATTTACGTATGGATTTTTCAGGCTTCTCTCCTCACTATACTCCCTTACGGCGGATCTGCACTGGAACAACAGTAGAAGGGATTATAGCCGCCTTTCATGAATATCCAGAGCTCACTTGTCTTTGGATTGCCCCCGGCCGTCCTTGTTCTCACCCTTATATTCCATTACATGGCGGCATTCTCTCTTTACCAGAAGGACTTTCCCCCATAAAAAGACCTATTCCTGCTCTGGAAGAGCATTGTCAACCGGATATGTCTCTCCTTGATATAGACTCAAAAAAATGGTGGAATATTACTCAACAACAAATAATTACAGACTTGCTTTATAAAGATATCCATCCCTCTTTACAAAATTGGATCTCTTTTTATGAAGACTCTCTTATGAAACAAGAGGAAGAAATACGCCAGAAAGCTGAAACTTTGATGCTCTCTGGAGAAAAAGAGGAGGCCAGAACGCTTCTTACCGCATGGGGGGAAACTATTTCGCGACAAACAGCAGAAAAGCTGGAAAAGTTTTTCGCCCCCTTTGCTCCCATCTCACTGCTAACAAGCGCCACAAATATATTTAAGGGAGATAGATCTACCGAGCTTGTTGTCCGTTTCAACTTAAAAGGCCGACACCCCGTAGAGAAATCAATTCTTATGGGACAGGGGGGGCTCAACCATACTTTATGGGCAACGCCTATAGACCAAAGTCTTCTGGAAGAGAATGGTCTCTGGACTCTTCGTTTCCGAGTCCGAGAGCTTACAGAAAAAGCACTTCCATGCCGCTCTGATTTTTGGCTTGCCGGACATGATATTGAGGGTAAAACCTTTATAGCCCGTACTATTATGCAAGTGTATCCACAGCGAGAAGATAACACGTTCCTCTATAACGCTAAATAACAAGCACCAGTTTTTACACAACTCGGGGACATAGCAAGGAGAGAATAAAATGGATTACATTTTAAAGCTCCGTTCTTTTTTAAAACCATATAAGAAACAATCTTTTATAGCTCTTCTTCTACTCGTATCTCTTGTTGTAATGGACCTTTTTATTCCTCGACTTATACAAAGAATCATTGATTACGGCATAACAGCTCGCAATCGTCAAATTGTAATTCATACGGCCTTGTTAATGGTCAGTCTCTCTGTTTTAGGTGCCTTCACCGCCATTGGGAACAACTTTTTTTCCATACAAGTTGGAGAAGGTGTAGCTCGAGATCTACGAGAACATCTCTTCTTCAAGATCCAAAACTATTCTTTCAGCGACCTCGACAAGCAAAAGACAGGAGAAATTATGGTGCGCCTTACCAGCGATGTAAACACAATAAAAGGTCTTGTACAAATGTCTTTACGTATAGGGACACGAGCACCGCTGCTCATGATTGGCAGTCTCATCCTTATGTTTAAAACAAGTCAAAAGCTGGCCTTCACCATTCTGCCCCTTCTTCTGCTTACATCAGGAGTTCTATTTTTTTTCATACTTAAAATAGAACCCCTTTTTCAATCTATACAACAAAAGCTAGACCGACTTAATACTGTTTTACAAGAAAACATCAGCGGAATACGGTTAGTCAAAGCTTTTGTGCGAGCTCATTCAGAAAGTCAACGATTTGAGGTCTGCAATGAAGCACTCTTCGATCAATCCGTTAAAGTTATGATGCTCATGTCTTACATGGCACCCATACTAACGCTTCTCGTAAACATCGGCATAGTAATAGTACTGTGGACTGGAGGGTTTCAGGCAGCTCAAGGAAATATAACCACAGGACAAATAGTGGCTTTCACGAATTACCTTCTCACTACCATGACCCCTCTTGTAATGATGACAATGCTATCGAATGTTTGGGCAAGCGGAATTATTTCAGCTCAGCGTATACAAGAAATCATGGAAACATCACCAGACACACGCAAGCGATTAGAAAAAATAGCACTGCCCCCTACAATTCAGGGGCATATTGTTTTTGAAGATGTTTCTTTCAGCTATAATAGCGACAACTCTAGGGAGTCAACCTTAAAAGGAATCAATTTTGAAGCTCTTCCAGGAGAAACAGTGGCTATTCTTGGCGCTACTGGATCTGGTAAATCCACTCTCGTCAACTTAATTCCAAGATTTTATGACGTTACTGCCGGTCGAATTTTAATTGATGGACTTGATATACAGACTATTCAACATAGCTCGTTGCTCGCCCATATAGGCATTGTTCCTCAAGAAATTATTCTCTTTTCAGGAACTGTACGAGATAACATCTGTTACGGCTCGCCCCATGCTACTGATGAAGAGATAATTACTGCTGCCCACATAGCTCAAGTCCATGACTTTATTATGGGTCTCCCCCAAGGATACAATTCTTATATTGAGCAACGTGGCATGAACTTGTCTGGCGGCCAAAAACAACGTATCGCCATTGCTCGAGCCATTCTTCCTCGTCCTCAAATTCTAATCCTCGATGACAGCACCAGTGCAGTGGATATAGAAACTGAAACGAAAATACAGAACGCTATTAAAGTTTTTGCTGCAAAACAAACCATCTTTATAGTGGCTCAGCGCATCTCTACCGTATTAAATGCCGATAAAATAATAGTTTTAGATAACGGACATATAGTAGCAGAGGGGCCTCATAACAAATTGATACAGACAAACTCTATCTATCAAGAAATTTACATATCACAGCTTGGCGAAAAAAGTGGACAAGAAAGACAGGTATAATAAAGATGGCGCGTGAAAAGGATTCCCGCACTACTGGGAGAAATCAGATTCGAACGTACATGCTCCCTAGAGGAAGGCGGAATATCGGCAACATAGAAAAAGCTAAAAATCCGCACAATACACTACTTCGACTTTTTTTCTATTTCAACCGTTATAGAATCTCTGTAATATTTGTATGCACTCTTATAGTTCTTTACTCTATTTTAGGCCTCCTTGCCCCCTACCTTATGGGAGTTGCCATAGACCTCTACATTTCCCTTAAAACTACGAAAGGTTTAGTTAACATCGCTTCACTCATGCTCATCGTTTATGTATTAAATAACATATTTCAAGCTATTGCCAATAGAGTCACGAGCAATATTTCTCAAAAAGCTCTCAAACAAATGCGTAAGGATCTTTTTCAACATCTTCAATCTCTGCCTCTCAGTTTTTTTGACCAAACCCCTGCAGGAGACTTAATGAGTCGCCTCACAAATGACATTGATGCTATTAGCCAAGCCATATCTTTAAATATAACATCTCTGCTTGCCAGCATGTTATCAATGGCAGGCATTTTAATAGCCATGTTTATATTAGACACCAAATTAGCCTTGGCCTCCTTATTCGTGGTACCACTTATGTTTGGGTTCTCAGAATTTGTAGCTCGCTACACTCGAAAAGGATACCAACTGTTACAAAAAGACTTGGGTACTCTTAACAGCGTGATGGAAGAATCTATTAGCGGAGCTAAAGTCATCAAGGCTTTTCGCAAAGAAGGAGCCGTAACAGAAATGTTTCTACTCCATAACCAAAGGGTATATACGGCAGGAATTTACGCTAACACCTATGCCCTTTTATTGATGCCCCTAACAGGCGTACTCGGAAATTTTTTTGTTATCATCCTTGTGAGCTTAGGGAGTTGGCTGGCATTAAAGGGACTTGCTACTGTAGGTTTGATCGCTACGTTCATCAATTATGGGCAAAACTTTATTCAGCCACTTCGCCAGGTATCGAACTTATACAATACTTTTCAGGCAGCTTTAGCTGGCGCAGAGAGAGTTTTCGAAATTATAGATATGGAACCAGAAGGTGAAGACAACGTTTGTACTGTTCCTGGGCAACCACTTCGTGGACATGTATGTTTCGACCACGTTTCTTTTGAGTATAAACCTGGGATACCAATCATTAAAAATCTTTCTTTTGAAACAAAAGCAGGAGAAACCGTAGCATTAGTAGGACCTACAGGAGCCGGAAAAACCACTATCACTAATCTCATCACTCGTTTTTATGAAATTAAAGAAGGGCGAATTACCATCGATAAGGTAGATATCCGCACTATACCCAAATCTTGCTTGCGGCAACAACTCGGCCTCGTACTACAAGAAACCTTTTTATTTTCCGATTCCGTTATGGAAAATATCCGTTTCGGGCGCTTAGACGCAACTGACGAAGAAGTAATAACTGCCGCAAAAATGGCTGAAGCAGATCATTTCATTGGCCTCTTGCCACAAGAATATCACACACTACTATCAGAACGAGGAAGCAACCTTAGCCAAGGACAACGTCAACTTCTCTCTATCGCTCGTGCTATCCTCGCCAATCCAAGAATTTTAATATTAGACGAAGCGACAAGCAACGTAGACACACGTACTGAAATTCGGATTCAAAACGCTCTTCTACATCTTATGGAAGGACGGACCAGTTTCGTAATCGCTCACCGTTTAAGTACAATCCGCAATGCTGACCAGGTTCTTGTAATAAACAAAGGAGAACTTGTTGAAAAAGGAACCCATGAAGAGTTATTACAACGTCAAGGATTTTATTACCATTTATATATAAGTCAGTTTAAAGGACACCTCATATGATGACGTAATATCGCTCTATTTTTTCAAAATACGCTTTAAGGAAATTTTCAGAAGGTTAGCTAAAAATTCCCAGTCTTCTTCAGAAATCTCTTCAACATTTTTTGCAAGGCTGCGTAAGTGGAGAACTATATCTGGATCATATGATGCCATGATTTTTAACAATACCTCAAAGTCCATAGCACTCTGTTTTTTCTCTTGATAAACACCTGAATCATTATCTAGACGAGCCATATAGATACCATATTTTTTTATAATTAAAGTTTTATCTTCTATAGATCCTCTACTTTCCTCTCTTTCTAAATACTCTAAGGTTTGCGGAGAAATGCCTAGAATACCTGCCGCTTCATACAAACTTAGCTCTAGATATTGCCGCATAGCCCGCAACATAAAACTATTCTCTTTTTCATAGCCATCAGCGCAATCTGTTTCACCCAAAAGATAAGAGGAAGTTGTTTGCAAAGCCTTTGCCACAGCAAATACCATCTCTGCGTTTGGGGAACGTTCTCCTCGTTCCCATCGAGAAATTGTTAGCTTCGTGACTCCAATAATCTCCGCTAACTCCTGCTGAGTTAAGCCTCTTTTGCGTCGAACTACTTTTATCCTGTGCCCGATCATCCCTATCTCCTCTTTAATAAAAAAGCCCTTATGGACTACTGTATCCATTGGAATAGATAACTCAATAATCTCTTTGGCTATAAAAATTATCATTTAAGATATTTATCGTTCTTTATTTTTTTAAAAAAAGGAAAACCCCTTGTGCATATCCAATTTGTCGTTTAATATTAATAAAAGTTGATACTTTAATATTTTTATCTATTTCTGGATATCTTTTCAGTATTTTGTTTACTTCCTCCAAGAACCGACCCCGTTAGCGACCATGGACTGGGGAGTTTTGTTTCATCGATCAACGCCTCCTCCTCTTTTCCTAAGCACACTCTCGCTGATATAAAAATTCAGGGGTCGTGAAAAAACAATACGTTATAGTAGAGAGCTTGTGCCAAACGCACAAACCTTTCTTTATAGATAAAGTGAGGCTCATTATGCAAAGAGAATTTTACGTTGAAGAGCATAGTATCCTTCTAGATGAAAACAAAAAAACATTCGCTACCAACGTTCTTCTTTCCGATAAAATAGGGAGCCCTTCTCTTACAAAATCTTTTCATAAAGAAAACTGTTCTATTCTTTCTTTGTTAGAAAACAACATCCCTGAAGCCGTGTGGGAAACGGTGGAAAATTACGGGTCTTGGGAAGGCGCCGTAATAGACGATGGAACACTCCATCGATACTGGATTTCTATTCAACAACTTATAAGCAAAAACAAGCGAAAATTATACCTTGTCAGAGCAGGAATTGAAAAGGGAGGAACGCCTCACATTACAAAGGGGGAAACGTATCCTAACTTGCCATACCAAATTTCTGACCGTACAACGCTTATGTTTCTTTTAAAACAACGCATTAAGAAAAAACTTTCGAGCGACACTTTTGCTCTTATTATTGTTAATTTTGATCGTTTCAGAACTCTTAAAGATGGGAATGGTTCTTTTAGCGGGAAACAGGTTCTTATCCAAACTATCCGATTACTTTTTGCCTTGTTGACTGAAGAAGATTTTTTCTTTAAAACGAGAAATAATGAATTCGCCCTTTTTGTTCCTCTAAAAAAACCTGAACGCCTTTCTTCCCTTATAAAAGGAATTAAAAAGATTTTCTCCCAACCTATAATTGTAGATAATGAAACATTTGAAATCTCAACCCATATAGGAGCAAGCCTTTTTCCCCAGAATGCAGCTTCAGCGGAACAACTTATGCGTTGCGCAGACATGGCGCTTCATCAAGCTAGGCAAAATAAAATTTCAAACGATGTCATCTTTTATAACAACAACATTGAGGAAGAAGTTAAAAAAGTTTTAAGACTCAAAAAAGACCTCTACAGAGCTTTAGAACGGAAAGAGCTTTTTTTGCAATACCAGCCACAAATAGATATAAAAACATCTAACGTTATTGGCGTAGAGGCTCTTCTTCGTTGGCATCGTGGCTACAAAGAAGTTATTTTTCCTAACGATTTTATTCCCATGGCCGAGACTTCCCTTGTTATGATAGATATTGGGAGGTGGGTACTCCAAGAAGCTTTTGTACAGGCCAAAAAATGGATAAAACAAGGTATCCAATTAAACATATCAGTAAATATCTCTCCTGTTCAAATTTATCAAGATCGACACTTAAAAGAAGAGATAGAAAAATTACTTAGATTTACAAGTATCCCAGCTTCAATGCTTACACTGGAAATAACAGAAAAAACCCTGCGAGATCGTCATGGCCTTTTTGAGAAGGTCATGGGAGAAATTCGTTCCCATGGGGTAAAAATCTACTTAGATGATTTCGGGAAAGGTTATTCGTCTATAGATTTTGTAAAAAGCTTTCCCTTCGATGGAATAAAAATTGATCGAGAGATCATAACAAATGCCCCTCGCTCTGCGAGAGAAAAAACCTTTGCTAATTCTTTCATTCGCATGGCCCATAGCTTAGTTCAACATATTGT
The DNA here is from genome assembly GCF_000526395.1 of Aminobacterium mobile DSM 12262. NCBI lineage: Bacteria > Thermotogati > Synergistota > Synergistia > Synergistales > Aminobacteriaceae > Aminobacterium > Aminobacterium mobile. The sequence continues at coordinate 351,370 of NZ_JAFZ01000002.1, forward strand.
TATAGAAGGCGTTGAGACAAACGAGCAAATTAACAGCCTGGACTTAGGTCTCTCCAACCTAAGTATCCAAGGGTACTACTACAGTCCCCCACTCGACGCCGAAAAGATAGCTCCCTTCATCCTAACAAAAAGAAACAGCCTCCATCTGGAGGCTGTTGGTAGATCGTCGATTCAACGATATGATCCGAAAGACATAGGCCCCGTGTAACAAAAGCGCTCACTTAACAAGAAACGAACCTTGTCTGTACATAAATCCCATGCCTCCGGCTCCTTGTTCAGCAGACTTACCATTTCGTTAAGAAGTCCATCTATTATTGCGTCGGTGGCCTTCGGATCTCTAGACGTACTTTCTATCTTAGCAACAAGTTCCTGTACTTTTGACATAATCTACCCCACCTCCTTCTCCAAGAATTCACAAAGGAGATTATAGCACTCTCTCTCACTATTCGGATCTTCTATTGAGAAATAAAAGAAACAATTCGAAGTAACAAAGGAACCGCTAAAACAGTCAACACCCCACAAAGGCCTGTAGCCAGACTACTAAATGCCCCTTCTATCTCCCCCATTTCAAAAGCACGGCTCGTTCCTACAGCGTGAGAGCTGGTACCTATAGCCAATCCTCGTGCAATCGGATGATGTATACAAGCTATTTTGCACAAAATAGGAGCAATAATAGCTCCTGAAACTCCTGCACCAATTATTGCAAGAACTGTAATAGGGACCACTCCTTCTATAATAAGGGCTATCTCTATACCAATTGGTGCTGTTACAGATTTTGGAACCATGGATAGGAAAAAATCCTCTCCAAAATTGAAAAGACCACAGAGCGACCACACACTTATAAAAGCCGTCAGAATCCCTACACCTATAGAGATTAGAATAGATAAAAGGTTTTCTTTTAGTCGCGAAAATTCCCGATATATCGGAACCGCCAACAAAACAGTCACAGGTCCTAAGAACATGGATATAACATCGCCGCCACTGCGATAATCCTCATAACTATAATCTGTCATTGCTATGATAAGCCCAATGGTCACTGCTGAAAAAATGACTGGCATCAGAACAACCAATCTCGTCTTTTTGCGAACCCAGCCCCCAAGAACATACGTTCCCACCGTAAGAACTATAGCAAAAAGAGGGGTACGAAATATATCAAGAAAGGTTTCCATTCGATCTTCTCTCTTTCCTTCGCAACAGATACTGTGCGGTAACTCCTGTAGCTGCCATTACAAGGCACGTTGAGACAACAACAATAAATATAAATTGAGAGGCGACATGCATAATTTTGTCTTTGCTTGTAATCACTCCTAAAATGACCGGTACAAAGAAAAAAGCCAGATTGCCTAAACAAAAATCAGCTAACTCTCTTAAGGATTCTATAGAAATAATGTTACTGCATAAAAGCACTAATAAGAGCATCATTCCTATGACACTCCCAGGGATAGGGAGCTTTGTAAAAAATTGCAGTGCCTGTCCTATAAAAAATATGACAAGAACGATCAAAAGCTGTTGAAGCAATTTCAAAAAAACTACCTCCTTTAAAAAGGACAACCCTTTTACATTGTAGAGAGGGAACGTAGCACCGGAGGGCTGGATCAGATGTTCCACACCACAAACCTTTTATTTTGTGGAGAGGGAATTCTATTCCTCCTACAAAAAAATTTTAGCTACATATTTTCATCAGGTATGTTTTGCAAATCTTCCATCCATGGAGTTTCTTCGCTGTCGCTAGGAGCTCGATAGTCTCCTCGTGGTGACAGAGAACCTCCTGACCCTACCTTGGGAGAATTTGGAACGCATGACCGCTTATATTGGCTCGTTTTATAAAAACGATGAATAAAAATCTCTAGCCAATATTTGATTTCAGACAAAGTATATTGGTGCCTTTTCTCTAATGAAATATCAGGCCACTCTCCTAGTGTAACATCATGCCATGCACACCAAGAAAGAAACGCTACTTTAGAAGGGAGAAAACCATAACGTGTTATGTAGAATATATTAAAATCTTGAAGCTCATAGGGACCAATAACCGCTTCCGTCCTTTGACCAGGTTGATCCCCTTTTTGTCCTGGAATAAGTTCAGGGCTTATCTCCGTATTCAAAATATCTTCAAGAAAAACAGAAACATCCGCGCCTAAAAGCTTTCTAGATGCAACCCAGTGAATAATATATTGAATTAAAGTTTTAGGCAGGCTTGCATTTACGTTATAGTGAGACATGTGATCTCCCACCCCGTACGTACACCATCCGAGGGCTAGCTCACTCAAATCCCCAGTTCCCACTACCATTCCGCGGTGACAATTTGCAAGCCTAAAGAGAATCGAAGTTCTCTGCCCGGCTTGAACATTCTCAAAAGTTACGTCGTACAGATTTTCTCCCGCAGCATACGGGTGACCAATATCCTTTAACATCTGAAGACAACTCGGACGTATATCGATCGTCCCAATCTGCACTCCAAGAGAATTCATAAGATTATAAGCATTCTTCAAGGTTTTTTCAGACGTCGCAAAGCCTGGCAAAGTATACGCTTTCACATTTTCTCTCGATAGTCCTAGCATGTCCACCGTCTTTGCACATATCAAGAGAGCATGAGTCGAATCAAGCCCTCCCGATACCCCAATTACAAGATTTGTAAGCCCTGCAGCTTTCATCCTCTTAGCAAGCCCCTGAGCCTGAATATTAAAAATCTCATAACAACGTTTATCTCGAAGCTCCACATCCATAGGAACATAAGGGAATCGGGGAATCGTACGAACAGGAGTAATTTTTCCTGAAGGAACTTTCAGTGAAAATTTAATTCTTCTAAAAGGTTCACTATTTCCCCCCTTCATCGTCCTCTTCTCCACAAAACTTGTCATGATCATTCGATCTTTAGCAAGACGGCCAAGATCCACATCTGCCATTACAACTTGGGGATCCCAAGAAAATCGCTTCGATTCTGCCATAAGCTCCCCATTTTCATAGATCATGGCATGTCCATCCCAAGCGAGATCTGTAGTGGATTCCCCTGGCCCCGACGCTGTGTATATATAGGCAGAAATACACCGAGCCGATTGGTTGGACGCTAGGGAGCGACGATATTCTTCTTTACCAATAGTAACGTTAGAAGCTGACAAATTGGCGATAATAGTAGCACCATTCAAGGCAGCATAGCTAGAGGGAGGAATAGGTGTCCACAGATCTTCGCATATTTCACAGAAAAGCCTAAAGTCTGGAATATTTACCGCTTCAAATATCAGGTCCGTCCCTATGGGAACATTCCTCTGTCCTAAAATATCTATGGAATTTACTAAAAGTTCACTCGCTTGACGAAAATGGCGCAGCTCATAGAACTCTCGATAGTTTGGCAAAAAGCTCTTGACAGCAATGCCAAGGATTACCCCTTTAAGTATGACTACAGCACAATTGAAAAGCCCATTCACAACTTTAAGAGGTGCGCCTACAATCACAATCATGTCCATTGAAGCAGTGGCCTCAAGGACCATACCAAGGCTGGACAACGCTGATTTTTGCAATGCATCCTGAAAAAACAGGTCTTCATTCGTATAACTGGACAATCCCAACTCTGGGAAAGCAGCTAAAATCGCGTGTTGGTCATAAGCTTTCCGAGCCAAATCTATAGTCTTGCCCCCATTGTATTCAGGGTCACTTACCTTTAGTTCGGGAATACACGCAGCAACACGTACAAAATTATGATTGTATAAGTTAAAAAAGTCCTTTCTCTCCTCCACAGCTTCCCTCCTTAACTTTTCGTCGTGCTTTAATATAGCAAAAAATAGAAATCCAAGGCCTTCTTGTAAATTATACAGTCTCTGTCAGTTAAAATAACTCTCTTCCCCTAATAAAAAGTGATATTTCCCATCATCAGATCTGAATATTTCACAACGTTTCTCAAGGTAAACTATCGGAAACTCTCGTAATTCCTGCAGGGGTATTTGATCTCTCCCGTTAAGACTTTATAAAAAGACACGGTATCCGCCGATCATTTTTCATACCCCCTTAATAAAAGGAAGAACTACCTTTTGGGCGACTTCTCCTTTACAAAAACTCAGCAGCGCTTTTATGAGAGCATAAAAACTAAAAAATTAATATATACAAAATATATACAAAAATAAAAAAACAAAGACTAGTTTGTCTCAAGGGAATAATGTATCTTAGAGCCATTATATGGAAAGAGAGGCTTAGTTAAAATGAAGACACCTCGAGAAAACCAGCAATCTATTTCTGACAACTATGTGAAAGGGACATTTTTTGCTCTCTTGTCCGCTTTTTTATTTGGTTTTATCCCTATCCTCGCTATATATGCCTATAAAGAAGGGGTTAATGTAATAACATTTCATTTTATTCGGTTCACTCTTGCTTCCATTGCTCTTTTCGCCTTGCTCTTCCGCAAAAAAGGTTACCAATGCTTTTTATTGGGGAAAAAAGACTTCCTGCATATGTTTGTACTTGGAGGCATTCTCTTTACTCTTACTAGTTTTAGCTATTTTTCAAGCTTTCAATATATACCAGCGTCCATGGCTACTCTCATTTTTTATTCATACCCTGCTGTCGTTGCCATCGTAACAGTATACATAAATAGGGAACCTATTACTCAAATGCTCCTCGCCTCCATTATTTTGTCATCGGCAGGCCTTTTTTTTCTTACAGGGGACATCATCTATTCAATTAGTATAAAAGGAGTGTTTTTAGCTGGAGTCGCTTCTTTTTCTTACACCTCATATATTCTTTACGGGAACTCTCTTATGAAAAATATCTCATACCAGATTATTGTCGCCTATGTCTGTTCCTTTTCTGCTTTGTCTTTTCTAATAGCTGGCGTAACTACTCATAATCTGTTGCTTTCTCATACTCCATCTGTGTGGCTTATTTTCTGTTTCATTTCTTTTGTTTCCGTTTCTGGTTTCCTCTCTTTTTTCCTTGGTGTAAAACTAACGACTCCCGCAATCGCTGCCATTCTTAGCATGACAGAACCACTTGTAACCGTTATCCTCTCTATTGTCTTTTTTCGAGAACATCTGAGCTTTTCGCAATATTTTGGTGGAATTTTAGTACTGACAGGATCTCTTATAGCGTTGCTGAAAGGGCAATAGGCACTTAAAAACAAGAATAATTGCTTTATACTAAAGCCCCTTTCTCAGCCGTTGCGATCTCAATTTCATCTTTAGCCCTTTTCTTCTGCCCTAACTCTTCATACACACAGGCTCGTTCATATCGAATGGTTGAAAGCAAATCTGTCGGTCTATCTTTCTTTCGACGTAACGCCGCAGTCAACACATCGCGTGCAGCAGAGAAATAGCCGAGTTTTCTAAGAGCTTTGCCCCTATATAACAACAAAGCGCTATGAAGAGCTGTTTCGTTATTTATACCCTCACTGATCTCTATCACTTCTTTAAGAGCAACTGCCTCATCAGGGATATTTTTCGATATTTCTATAAGCAGCTCCGCTAAAGAAAGGCGAAGAGACACATCGTGGGGACTTTCTGTCATAAGCTCTCTAAGTATAACAACAGCTTCGTCATACTCCTCCACTTGCTGCAGGGCTTCTACTAAAGCAAGGGAAACTCCCTTTTCATCTGGCCATATTTCCACGTTTACTTCTTCGGAAAGAGGTAAGTGAAGCGACATGCAGACACCTAATTTCTTAAAAAGGGAACCTAGAGAATTCTTTTGTTCCTTCGCTTGACGAAAAGCAACAACCGCCTGCTGAGGATTATTCCCGCTAAGGCTTATAAGCCCAGCCATAAAGGCTGAATCTGCTATATTTAGAGATTGGCAAAAGCAAATTAAAGCTTTGTCTTCGTTAGACTCTAAATACGCCCTCAAGCCATCTATAAAGTTTTCTTCTGATTGCGACAGGAAAAATCTTCTAAAAAAGCCAGGAGAGAGTTTCTTTTTTATAATTTCCTCCCGCGTCGCAATAGAACGCGAACCTGATTCTTTTAAGCCTGAACCTTTTTTCCAGGAGCTCATAGTCGTGTAATAAAGACCCGTCCCAGGAATACCTACTGTCTTCCTTACTCCGCGAGGACCTACCGTTACCTTCGCACCTCTTGCCCCTACAGAAACAGAAGCTCCCGATTTACTCAAATTAATGGAAATACCAGGAGCAACTCTAAAGCGTCTCGTAAAACGAAACCCCATGCCATTCCCTCCCTTGATATGGCTAACCTATCATAGCAACTCTTCGTATTCAACCTAAAAAAGCTACTCTCCACATAAGCGTCGCTATAACGTAAAATACATAAGACCGCTTCTAAATGTCCATCTTTTTTATAACCGAAAGTTAAAAAATTATACTAGGGAAAACTCTGGATACTTTTAATTTAGTGAATGAGTCTCAGGGGGCAGTGCTGTGATTATAAGTGCCAGTAGACGTACAGACATACCAGCTTTTTATGCCACGTGGTTCATAACTCGCTTGAAAGAGGGATTCGTTTATGTGCAAAACCCTATGAACCTCAAACAAATCAGCAACATTCCACTCAATAAAGAAGTCGTCGATTGTATTGTTTTTTGGACAAAAAACGCAATTCCTCTGATAAGCCATCTTGACGCTATAAATCGCATGGGGTTCAGATATTATTTTCTCTTCACCCTCAATCCTTATGATAACAGCATCGAAAAAAGAGTAGGCGACAAAAAAGAAATTATAAAAGGATTTAAAAAGTTAAGCGATACAATCGGGAAAGAAAGGGTTATCTGGCGCTATGACCCTGTTATCATCAATAACAACCTTTTCATTGAACATCATCTTCGCTCATTTTACAAACTGAGCAAGCTGCTTTCTGGCTATACGTCCAAATGTATTTTTAGTTACGTAGATCTATATGCCAAAATAAAACGAAGAGCACAAGAAATAGTAGGAGAGATCGGCATTCAAAATATGCATAAAATTGCTTACGGTTTCTCTGAAATTGCAAAAGAATGGAATATTTCGCTTGAGACATGTTCCGAAAAAATCCCCTTGAGTCAGTATGGCATACAACATGCTTCATGCATTGATAAGAGAACTATAGAAAAAATTACAGGATACCCTCTCAAAGGGACAAACGACAAAAATCAGCGCCCCGAATGTGGGTGCATGGAAAGCATCGATATAGGAGCATACAATAGCTGCTCTCACGGCTGCCTCTATTGTTATGCCAACACAAGCGATGAGACTGTTTACAAAAACATACAACTTCACACCCCTTCTTCTCCCCTGCTCATAGGAACACCACGTGCAAAAAACAAAATAACAGACAGGGCAGTAAAGTTATTGAAAGAAACGCAAATTTTGTTATTGTAACAAAGCTGGTTAAAGACGGTGCACTCCTGCCGCAATAAAAGAAAATCCAGCCTTAGTAAGAGCTTCGGCAGTGCTATTTACAGCCTTATGTTTCAAAAGATAATTACGAGAAAGGGCGTCCCAATCTCCAGAAGCCTCTATTTCCTTTTTATCTCTAAAATAATCAAGAATATCCGAGGGATGGGCAAGTTGCTGCTCATCCTCTGGATTTCCACCTTCATGTTTCGCTGAAATATTAGGTATCGTTTTTACGAGTTCTAACAAGTCATCTCTTCGGTTATAAGGCTGCTGAACAATACTCTTCCATGTTTCCGTAATATGATGTTCTATACGGACTTGGTTTTCTAGTTTAAGCTCCTTGCGAATAGCTGCTGCTTGGGCAAGATGTTCGGCATCAATAGAGTTAGACAGATTAAATCCAGCCAGAGGCGTAGATCCATCCTCCCGTGCAAAAAGCCGAGCAGCAAGCAATGTCCATAAAACGGCATACGGATTATCGTTCCCCATAAAAACTGAGATTTTAAACTTAATATTCACCCCTAAGCGATAAAGAAGGTACCCCAAAAAAACCGTCCCTGGATTAATATTAAGAACTTCATCAACACCGTAATTTACATAGTAATAAAGGAATTCATCAATCCACCGTAAGGGATGGCTGTTAGGTTGCCCGATTCCACCAAAATATCCCGTAATAGTGCTCGGGCCTCCAAGGTGGATGTTAGAACCATCAGTCCCTTTCGTATCAAGAGTTTCTACGCAACTTGCACCTAAAATTTTTATAGCAGCCCGCACTGCGGGCAAATCTTCGTTTTCAGCTTCTTGTTCCTTCATTTTTCTCACGCGAATAAACCGTCCAGGAAGAACTTCCCCTTTTTCAATAGCCTGCTTAACTTCTGCTACGAGCCACGGAAAATATTGGAGGGCACTGATCTCTAAAGTTGGGGCCTTTGTTTCGTCATAGTCCCATATCGGGCGATCTGGGGCAACTCGGGAACGATATTCTGAAAGAGAAATAAAACTTCCGCTATCTTTGGCATTCTGAAGCCATTCCAAATCTTTTATGTAGGGAGATCTTATTCGCTCTAGCTTTTTCATATGGTTTTCTACTTTCCCCGCTTCATGCGCTTTTTTGTTGATTTCGTCTACTGTTCCATACTTTGCAACTACCCTGCTCAAGTCAGACACGGCATCGTTTCGAGGGTCGGAAAGGAAATTATTAATATCATCTACCACGCAAGGAGCAATACTCAAAAACTGATAGGCCATTTCGAAACTCCTCCTCACATATAAAATAATTTTACTTCCCACAGATCCTGCTTACCGCCCAAACACTGTATCTTAATAAACCGTAAACATAATAATAAAACAAAAAGATTACATTTGGGAATACCTCTGTCTTACAAAAAATATTCCTCCTATTGACACTCCGTAATTTTGAGGACATCCTTCCAGCGCTGGGAATACATCGCAGTCTTGACATCAATTATGAACTTGACATTGAAATGGAAGTTGTTGTGGCCGGCGCTGGCATTTTCCCTAACATCTTATCCCAAATAGATTCTTACACAATTGACGAACAAAAGAAAATACATAACAATGATAGTTCTAAAGGATGTAAAAGTTAAAGAACTCACAGATTGAGGAGAAATTAAATGCAATGAAAACATTCATTGGGAACAAAAAAATTGGACTCGCCCTTGGAGGTGGGGCTGTTCTTGGTGCTGCCCATATAGGAGTATTAAAAGCATTTGAAGAATGTAACATCCCCGTAAGTTATATAGCTGGAACAAGTATTGGAGCGTTCATCTCCGCTTTTTTTGCTTTTGGCAAGAGATGGGAAGAAATTAGGGAAATTGCAAGAGGTTTGAATTGGCTTGATATCTCAGGAATATCCCTATCACAATTTGGATTGCTTTCAAATAAAAAACTAGGTAAACTCATTATTGAAAATCTTGGGAACGTTACTTTCGACGAGGCTCATATTCCCGTAGCTATGGTAGCAGCAGACATTACAAGTGGAGAAAAAGTTGTGCTTAAAAAAGGGGATGTGGCAACTGCCGTAACGGCAAGTACATGCATTCCAGGTGTTTTCGTGCCTGTGGAGATAAATAATCAACTTCTTGTGGATGGCGGGATAGTTGAAAATGTCCCTATAACTCCACTAAAAGAGATGGGAGCTGATTTGATTATTGGTGTCGATCTTAACGCTAAACACGGAGAAAAAAGACCTGAGAATATTATTGAAGTGTTACTGAGATCTTTCGATATTGCATTGAAAACAGCCACAAAGTTACAGACTGAAGAAGCCGATATCCTCATTAAACCAGATCTTTTTGCTTTCAATATGATCGATACAGGACAAACAGAAGCCCTCATTGAAAAGGGATATTTTGAAGCACGTAAAACATTAGAAAACATAATCTAGGAAGTGCTGCGAAAACGATATCTAGAGAGGTCTCATGATATGGCCAAATACAGTATGCTTAATAAGGCAGATGTTTCTCTTGATGTAATAATTTTATTCATTATCGGGATGATAATGTTGATTACTGGTACATTGCTTTTCCCAGTATCTGCGGGAATACTCCCTTACTATGAAAATGGCTTGTATGGATTGCTGCTGTTCATTTTTGCTTTACAGATGATCACCCTTGGGAAAACACCTTTTCGAGAAATGCGCCAATCAAAGCTTTTACTTATTATCGGCGTAGTAATTGCATCAATAGGTATTGTCACATGCTTTATTCCTGATATCTTCAACCCAATTCCCCGCATACTGTTGTCCCTCTGCTTTGGCCCGGGGGGGGTTTTGCTTCTTATACAAATGGTCTTTTCCAAAGAAAAACTCCGACCATGGTTACAATATGGAAGAAGTTTCCACCACCTCATTTTCGGGTGCGGAGCAGTGTATCTATTATCCATGTTGATTGGAATGCTTATTTGGGATCACAGCCTATTTTCAACGTCTATAACAGCCGTAACCATTCTGATTTATGGGGTAGCAATTGTCTATCTTGCAGAAACTCTTCGACGAATATATCGCATGTATCCAGAAGCAGAAAAATCACGTGAGGGGGATATAGATCTTTCTTCAGATAAAGCTATGATTTTAGTGACAGCTATTTTTATGCAGCTTCTTGGAATACTGCTGATTCCGGTAAATTGGGGGTTGCTTCCTTTTTCCGGAAGTGCACAACTTGGACTTCTGATGGTTATTTTTGCAGTACAAATGCTAGCATTCGGAAATACACCAATCGGGCCATTCTTCCGTTCATGGCTCATGATTTTATTCGGCTTTATATTTGCTGCACTCGGAATTATATCCTGCATTATTCCTGAAATTTTAGTCTCGCCATTAACAGTGCTCATCGGAGCCCTTAACATAATTGGTGGCATCACAACATTAGGGAAAACATGTCTTCCCCTCTTCAAAAAAGGAAGGAATCCACATCTCCCTACGCCTCGAATTCTGGTGAAACTTTATGTAACTCAACTAGCGATGAATCTAGTGGCTATTCTTTTTGGTGTATCGATGTTTGTTTCCCACCTGATTCCAGGACAAATTATTGGCGTGATCCTTACTGCAAATGGATGCATCCTTTTATATTTATTACATATATTGTCTCTTATCGATAAGATAAGGGCAGAGGGTACCAACTAACCACCCTAAAAATAAGTCCCCTTTGTACGATAGTTTTCACGACGCTCACGTGCCAGGTTGCGAATGGTCTTGTCAAATTCTTCTCTGTTCCCCCTATAAAGAGCATCTACATCGCGCATAATTTGAGGGAAAATAATTACAAGAGACTTATTCTCCATTTCCTCAAAAATATAGTCAACTGCATCATCTACACTGATAGAATCTGGGGGCGGTGTTAATTCCCCAAATATTGGCGTACGAACATTGCCAGGACAAAATACACTAAATTGCAGACCATCAGCTTCCAGCTCATATTGTAGGCTCTCGGTCATAGAGATAACGGCGCTTTTACTTGCAGCATATACCGCTTGATAAGGGACAGGAATTCGCCCTGTTATGGACCCCGCGTTTATAATGTGTCCGAACCCCTGCTCTCGCATAAGAGGTATCGCAGCATATGTTCCGTAAACAACACCCATTAAATTTAAGTCAATAATAAATCTCCAAATATCGAAGGTTATCTTCTCTGTAGGAAGTGTCATCCCCATTCCTGCATTGTTGAATACGAAATCAAGGTGTCCATCAAAGGCTTTTGCTGCGCTAATAAGTTTCGTAACATGCTCGAGATTTGTAACATCTACAAGTTGAGGAAAAACTTTTCCTTGATATGCGAGACCCAACCGTCTAGATTCCCTTTCAAGATTTGTCTCGTTTACATCCCCCATAAAGACTGCCATAGCGCCCCTTGCAAGCAAATGCTCTGCTATTCCCAAGCCTATGCCAGAAGCAGCTCCTGTTACCACTGCTACTTTATTTTCAAAATATCCACTCATATCACACCCCATTTATCCTCTACGGCAAAATTCTTGAATCGCCAACGTTGAGCCTAGCAGTACCTTTTGCCATTGCCACGCTAACATGTTTTAATATTGGCAAATCTGCAAGAGTACTGATAATCTTGAACTGTAGCGGATGCTGCTCCTGAGTGAGTTTTGTCCATTGAATTCCGCCTTCACACGCCCAAACCCGCTTCGCCATCATCTCTTGTGGATAAAGAGTTGCGTGACTCAACGTAGCGCCACCTTTGCCAAGATTGGGCAAATAACGCCATCCAAAGTAATTTGTTTTGTAATCTTTGTTTATTTCATTAACATCCTTTTCGCAAAGTTCGCTTTTTCTTAGAAAATCAACCTTGAGGAAATTATTATTTTCATAGCTTGCACTCGTATACCAATGGCTACCAACATGATGTTCGGCAGAAATATCAGCAAAAACTTTAGGCATACCGTCCTCTTCGCGCCCCCCAATAATGGCGCAGGCGTGATTTTCCCAAATTACAAACACATATTCACCAACAAGCCCTTCTGAATTACCCAAATATCGAACAGGTGCTGTAACTTGTATGAGGCGATATTCCCCACCTGCCATCCAATCTACATCACGACAGTTTGCAAATTGAACACTTACCAAAGGCTGTCGAAGCTCAAAGTCCTCCGGAATAAGTTGTAGTAAAGCCTCTTGTTCTGTTTCATACTTCACACTGATACTCGTCATATCTCCATACTCTGTTCTCACCGGATAAAAAGGATATCCTCCAAAATGTACCGGCATTTTGTAAACATAATCATCATTAAACCTGAATTTGCCTCTCAAAACACCACCTCCATGAATAACAGTTTAAATTATTATATAATATTTATTTTCGTTGAACAATATAATAATAACGTTCCTAATTTGCTTTTGCACCATGTTAAAATTTAAAAACTATTTTTACTCTCATCTTTTCGTTATACTGAGAGATATCTATACTTATGATGAAAAAGTATGGTAGAGAAAAAAGAGGGTGACATTATGAGATGTACGTTGCTGTCATTGCTTGTTGGATCGATTATATTTTTCATGGCAACACAAACGTATGCCGCAACCATAAAAAGAGAGGAAAAGAGCGATGATGAGTGGGAAGCCATCCTCACGCCGGAACAATACGCTATCACCAGAAAAAAGGGGACAGAACCTCCTTTCTCAGGAGCATATTGGAACTCACACGAAAAAGGAACGTATGTTTGTGCTTGTTGTGGAGCTTGGCTTTTTTCTTCAGAAGAAAAATTTGATTCGGGCTCAGGTTGGCCAAGCTTCTGGGCAACCGTAAAAGATGCTCCTATAACAGCAAGACAAGATTTCTCTTTCGGAATGGAACGAACAGAAGTTCTTTGCGCCCGCTGTGACGCTCACTTAGGACATCTTTTTCCAGACGGGCCTGAACCTACTGGAATGCGATATTGCATAAACTCAGCTGCTTTGAAATTTATTCCTGAAGAATAAAGAAGGCACACGTAGCCTGAAAAAATTGAGTCTATTAGGCAATAGTTACATTTGACGGCAAACATCAAGCCGTAGTTTAAGATTATGGGCAATGTGGATAACTTTGAGATATTCAGCATGAGTTGGGCAACGGTTTATCTCTTGAAAAGTATCGGACGATACCTCTCCCGCGGGATGATACTGAGACATTACATTAACATAGGTATAAGGAGAAACTTTCTCTGCAAGGAAACGGAGAATGGCCTCACTGCCAGCAACTTCTCCAGGCATAACTAAATGGCGCACAAGGAGACCTCGTTTCGCCAAACCATGTTCGTCGAGCTTCAAATCTCCCACTTGGCGATTCATTTCCATAATTGCCTCGCACGCAACTTCTGGATAATCAGCAGCCGTGAGATAACGAAAAGCCTGAGCGGCGCTCCATATTTTGAAGTCTGGCATATAAATATCAATGATCCCATCAAGAAGTCGCAGGCTATAGAGTGAATCATAGGCTGAAGTATTGTAAACGATTGGCAGGCGAAGCCCTTTTTCAGCAGCAATTGACACCGCTGAAATAATCTGTGGAACCACATGAGATGGAGTTACTACATTTATATTGTGGCAGTCAGCAAGTTGCAACTCTAACATAAAGGCAGCAAGCTGTTCTGGAGTAATTTCAACACCATTTCCCAAATGGGATATTTCATAGTTCTGACAAAAAACACAATTTAAATTGCAGAAAGCAAAAAAAATCGTGCCACTCCCATTTTGCCCACGTAAACAATCCTCTTCTCCAAAATGTGCAAAGTGGCTTGAAACTCGTGCAAGTAGTCCTGTTTTACATATTCCTGTCTCGCCTGCCAGACGGTTCGCTTCACAACAACGGGGACAAAGGGTACAACTTTCGAGATCAGCTAGAGCCCGTTCCGCTCGTCGCTTTAATTCTCCACTATACAAAAGAGAAAGATATGCTGGCTCAAAATCTCGGCTCAAGAGAGTAAATCGATCGACACTATAATCCATAGACTCTTCCCCCTCAACAATATTCCGCAGAATGTTCTTCGAAGGGCTTTATCTTTACCTTTGGCAAACTTCTACCATTTTAGCCACAATAAAAAAAGGACTTCAAACACATCAAAGCATTGAAGTCCCTTACTCTTTCTTATATGGTGCCGGAGGGGAGACTCGAACTCCCACAGACCCAAGGCCCGGCGGATTTTGAGTCCGCTGCGTCTACCATTCCGCCACTCCGGCAACGCCAATATTTTTATCACAGAAAGGGGATGATGTCCAGCGATTTAACGTATTTCCATGTAGATGGACCGCCCCATCTACTGAAGAAGCGCCCTTCTGACTTTCAGAAGGGCGCAAGTTGTTCATTTTATAGTAATAACAGAGACAGGGCAATTATCTCGTGCTTCCATTGCCGCATCTTCCACAGATTCAGGAATAGGGTCTACATAAACCTCGGCGCGACCATCTTCACCCATACGAAATACCTGTGGACAAATCGATGCGCATAATCCGCAGGAAATACAACCTTCTTTATCTATAGTTGCTTTCATATGTTAACCCCCTTCTTATATTAAGCATTCATGAACAGTTTTATATCATCGTCAACTGTTCCTATGCCCGCAATTCCAAATTTTTCAACTAAAACTTTTGCCACATTAGGTGATAAAAACCCTGGCAGCGTAGGACCAAGGTGAATATTTCTCACGCCCAAATACAATAACGCAAGAAGCACAATGACAGCCTTCTGTTCGTACCAGGCAATATTATAGGCGATTGGAAGTTTGTTGATGTCATCAAGGCCAAACACATCCTTGAACTTCAGAGCAATAACCGCCAATGAATAAGAGTCGTTACATTGCCCGGCATCAAGCACTCTCGGAATCCCGCCAATATCGCCAAGATCCAGTTTATTATACCGATATTTTGCACAGCCAGCAGTGAGAATGACGGTATCCTCCGGTAGCTTTTTGGCAAATTCTGTGTAATACTCCCTTGATTTCATGCGCCCATCGCAACCGGCCATGACAAAGAACCTTTTAATCGCCCCGGATTTAACAGCATCAACAATTTTATCTGCTAGAGCAATTACCTGATTATGAGCAAAGCCGCCAACAATATTCCCCGTCTCTATTTCTTCAGGTGCGGGAAGTGTTTTAGCAAGTGCGATAATTTCAGAGAAGTCCTTTTTCCCATTTTCATCGGGCTTAATATGTTTGCAACCAGGGAAACCTGTAGACCCTGTAGTAAAAATTCTACGTCTGATCTCTTCACTTCTGGGCGGAACAATGCAGTTAGTGGTAAACAGGATAGGGCCATGGAAGGGGCCAAATTCATCAATTTGCTTCCACCAGGCATTGCCATAGTTGCCCGCAAAATTATCGTATTTTTTAAAAGCTGGATAGTAATGAGCAGGTAACATCTCTCCATGTGTATATACATCAACACCAGTTCCCTTGGTCTGTTCCAATAACTGTTCTAAATCAGTCAAATCATGTCCGGAAATGAGTATAGCAGGGTTCTTTCTAACACCAATATTAACTTTTGTGATTTCTGGATTTCCGAATCTGGTAGTATTCGCCTCATCAAGAAGAGCCATAACCTTCACGCCATATTCACCAGTTTTAAGTGTCAGATCTACCAAATCATCTGCTGTAAGAGAATCGTCTAAGGTCGCTGCGAGTGCCTCGTAAATAAAATGATTAATACCAAGATCCTCTTTGCCTATATTTTTTGCATGCTCAGCGTAAGCTGCCATACCCTTAAGACCATACGTTATCATTTCTCGCAAAGAACGAATATCCTCATTCTCTGTGGCCAATACGTTAACGAAATTAGCTTTTTTAAGCATAGACTCTCTTGAATTAACAGTAAAGCTTGCAGCATCATGTAAATTACTAACAGAAGAAGACTTTTTAAGTGCATCTCTAAGAGTGAGCACTTTTGTAATCTGTTTTTCAATTGAAACATCATCAAAATTCGCATTTGTGATGGTCATAAATAAACTACTGAGAACCTCATAGTTAGTCACATCAATTTCACTTATATCGACTTTTCCTTTTATAACAATATCTGAAATTCCTTTGAGTGTGTAAATAAGAAGATCCTGAAGTTTTGCAACTTCTTCATTCTTCCCACATATACCTTTAATTGTACAACCGGTATTTTTTGCTGTTTCCTGACACTGATAACAAAACATACCCATTTTGATTCCTCCTTACATTCACAGTATTTTCCCCTTCTCAACTTTTTGGAGCGGGTGCCTTTTCAACGGCGTTCTCCCACCCTCCGCAACAGAGAATATTTTGCCCATCTTTTCTTTGAGTGAGTTGTTTATCTTTATTATTGACTTTACATTTCAAGTTTACTATTATTAAAATAATAAGTCTGTTGGAATTCCAACAAAAGAGGATTTTATGGAGAAATATTTGGATGTACTAAAAACAGCAAATTTATTCAGAGACATAGACGAATCAGATCTGCTTCGTCTTTTGTCGTGTCTATCTGCAAAGTCAAATCATTACGAAAAAGGCCAAACTGTATTTTTCAGTGGAGAGAGCATCGAGCAATTCGGTATCGTTTTGTCGGGGCAAGTTCAGATCATTCAAGATGACTATTATGGGAACAGAAGTATTCTTGCAAAAATTGACACAGGGGGTCTGTTTGGGGAATCCTTTGCCTGTGCGAAAATAAACACGCTTCCAGTGAGTGTAATCGCGACAACAGGAAGCGAGCTTCTCTTTATCGGCTGTCACAAACTTGCTTCCCCGTGCGGCAAGGCATGCGGCTTTCATGGCAAGCTTATTCAAAACATGCTGGATATCGTATCAATGAAAAATATATTTTTGACTCAAAAAATCGAAATCACCTCGAAACGTACCACCCGTGAAAAGCTTTTGGCCTATCTTTCGGCTGAAGCGAAGAAATCGGGGAGCAGCCGTTTTTCGATTCCATTTAACCGTCAGGAACTTGCAGACTATCTTTCCGTCGAACGCAGCGCCATGTCAGCAGAACTTTCAAAACTTAGAGATGATGGTATTCTATTTTTTCACAAAAACCAGTTCAAATTATTATAGTCAAATGATGCGATAGACAATTTCAATAATTATCGAGAATATCGCATTACCAGTGAGGAAACTATAACCCCTTATCCCCCTTCGAGGTTTCAGAGTCAAACGTACCCTATCTAAAGCATGTATGCCGCTACGTTTTTAAGGAGTGTTCTTTTCTTTCGAAACTATGAAATGCAAAGGCCGCCACGCAGAGTAACGAAAGAAGAGTTATGACGCCGTAAGATTGAAATGAAAATTTGACTATAAGAAGGGCTACAACTACAGGTGCGCACCTTTTTGCTTCACGAAAGAGTATTTCTGCTGCCGCTGTTGGAATATTGCCACTCAGGCACATGATCCATGTTAAAAGAAAAATCCACAAAACGAGGCCTACGCCTCCAAAAAGGGCAATGGACCATAACGCCCCCCCACACCATGCTCCAAAGTAGAGTGCTCCAACACGAGATAGAAGGATAAAGGCTTGAAAGAGAGTATTTTGCTTTTGTCTTTCCAGAATATAAAGGATGGAATAGAGAGGAGCCACACAGAAAACTGTAAAAAGCCAGGGAGACATCCATTGTGTATAAATACCTGCCATATGCCATCGCTCTCCAAATAAGAACGCAAAAAGCTCTGGCCCCACTAAGGTGAGATAAAGGAAAGGCAAAAAACCTATCCTAACCAAGAGAGCGAAAGTTGATCGTGTCAGTTCATCAAGGGAGTTATGGTAGTAAGCCTGACTGGCTTTTTGAAAGAACACTTGTTGAATAGCCATGCCAATAAACTGCATAGGAAGGTTGATAACCTGAAAAGAAAGCGCAAAAAAACCAGTGGTGCGAGGGTCATAGAGAGAAGCGAGAATAATAGGTGTTAACTGACTACTTAAGGTGTTCATAAGATCTGACCACGTGTTGTAGAGAGGAAATCGGCGATACTTTTTTGCCACATGCAGAAGACGCAAAGGGGAAGCTGCTTGAACCTGACGAAAGGAAATGGTTTTTTGAAGAATATACACGACTCCCAAGCTCTGGCTCACTATATACCCTGCAATAAGCCCGAGGGGACGAAAACCAGCCATTCCCATGGCCACTGTTACAAAAGCACTCCCTATTCCCTGAACTCCTTTTGATAGGGCGAGTTCTGTGAAACGCCCTGCTCGAGTACACCAGCTTATGAGTATTTTATAAATACCTGCCCAGAGAATTCCGAGGGGAAAAAGCCAAAAGCTTATGGGGAAGGTCCCCAGAAAGGCAAGAGGTGGAACAAAACGTGTTCCTATCCAAACAACACCACTTACCGTACCGATCAGAAGAATTTCAATGAAAAGGCTTAGTATCAGAAGCGCAGTGCCATCGCCATCTTTAGAGGGGACAGGTATAGCCTGATGATACGCCAGCCCCGCAAGACTTACGCCAGTAAGCAGCACCGACGTATAGAGGGCTAACGCACCATAATCTGAAGGGGAATAAAGCCTGGATGCAAAAGGCATCACTGCGAGCAAAGCTATCTGGCCTATTGAATTTCCCAGTGTCAAAATCCACATATCTTTAAAAAGAGATGATTGGAAAAACATTGATTGGTTCGATGGCAAATTGCGGTGCAAGCCAAACATAAGGATAGTCCCTCCAGCAATTTTTCTTATCTTACAATAAATGAGTTCAAAGAAGCGGTCAATAGAAGGAAAAAAAAGAATGTAGCAAAAAGCATAGCGTTCAGCAAACAATTTTGAGTTACACCTTTCACGATGTTGTGTATAATGTGTTCATAATATGAAAAGAAGGGGGGGAATGTGGCTTATGTCGAAGGTGTGGATCACTACAAAAAGTGGGGATTTTGGAGAAACAAGTTTGGGGAACGGTAAGCGAGTCCCTAAAGATGATTTGAGAGTGGAAGTATACGGCACTCTTGATGAATGCCAGGCCCATGTCGGCATGGCGAGGGCTTTTTGTGAGCTTAAGGAAATTTATGATACTTTATATTGGATGGAAGAGCAATTAGGGCTTTTGATGGGGTATATTTCCCTCTATCCTGGACTCTCTTGCCCGGATGTAAACGCTCTAGAGGAAATAGTGGAAAAGGTGGGAACCATAACAGGTCAAAAATTTCGTTTCATACGCCCCGGCGATTCTAAAACAGGTGCCGCTTTACATGTAGCGCGGACTGTGGCAAGAAGAGCAGAACGCGTGGCTCTTAAGCTATATCGTACAAAAGAACTTCCTCTAGAAGGCTATACGTATATCAACCGTCTCTCTGATGCTATATATGCCCTTTCTTTATGGTATGACCACGCAATAAGGAATGAAGAATCCCTTTAAGTTGTATAATGGGTGCAAAGTGCTCGCTTTTGAGGAGGATTGTGAATATGAACCAACAACCACTAACCCCGGCTACCAACCAGGGGTTGAGGCAGATTGTCTACGAAAAATTAAAAGAAGCCATTGTTAGCGGAGCTTTTAAACCTGGGGCAAAGTTATCTGAAATCGAGCTAGCGGAGCAGTTGGCTGTTTCGCGGACTCCTGTCCGCGAGGCCATACGACAGCTAAGCCAGACAGGGCTTATTACTTTAACCCCCCGTAGAGGTGCCTATGTAACGCTCCCCTCCCTTAAGGATGCGGCGGATCTTTACGTGCTGCGACAAGCTCTGGAAGTAATAGCTATTGAAAATGTCTGTCAGAATCCACCTAAGAAAGAACTTAAACTTTTTAGAGAGATTTTTGGCGGAATGACAAGCGCCACTCCCCACGAAGAATATCTTTCTGAAGATCGGCGTTTCCACCTTTTTCTTTATGAAGCAAGTGGGAATATTTATCTTCATAAAACCCTTAACAACATAGTAGATCTCATCAACTTATGTCGTCCCTACTCTATGCGATCTGAACCCACAGTCATGAGCCTCTTCTTAAAAGGGCACCTTGCTATTATTGATGCCGTGCTGGCACACAACTGTGAGAAAGCAAAAGAAGAAATGGCTCATCATATTGAAGACACGAAAGTCAGTCTTCTTTCCTTCCTAAAGCAAAATCCTGGAGATTTCACCGGCGAATAGTATTTAAACAACCTGATATTGATAATAGAAGGGGCCGATTTATATACAGGCGGCCCCTAACTATTCTTCTTTGTCTGAGGAGAAACGCCTCCAGAAACGTTTCAACCTTTCTAAAATACTTCGTTCCTTACCAAGAGTACCTGGAAAATAGAAACGTTGGGGCTTTAATACATATTTCTGGGGAACCCAATGTCGCGGGTCACTGTGAGGATAGATATATCCCTTCCCACCAGGTTTAAGGTGTTCAGGCACTTCTTGAAGATTCCCTTTTCGAATGGACTGCATGGCGTTATCCACAGCCATATATGCGCTGTTGCTCTTTGGGGCGGAAGCAAGATACAAAACCGCTTCTGAAAGAATGATACGTGCCTCAGGCATTCCTGTCATATCTGAAGCATAGGAAGCCGCGGCAGCTACTTGCAATGCCTGAGGATCAGCTAATCCAACATCCTCAGCAGCAAAAATCAAAAGGCGGCGACAAATGAAACGAAGGTCCTCTCCTCCCTCTAAGAGGCGGGACAGCCAATAGACGGCTGCATCAGGGTCAGAGCCTCGCATACTTTTAATGAGAGCCGAGATAATAGCATAGTGATCGTCTGCCTTTGCATCAAAACGAATGGATGCCGATGGAACGAGGCGCTCAATATGGTCGAGAGTCAGCTTTTGAGAACCGGCAGTAGCCGCAGAAGTCGCCAATATTTCAAGACGAGTCAGAGCCTGGCGGGCGTCCCCTCCCGCAAGGCGAGCTAGAACATGGAAAACTTCTTCTGTAGCGGTGAGGTTTAACATTCCCAACCCCTTCTCTTTATCAGAGAAAGAACGAGAAAGGATGTGTACCAAACTCTCTTCTGTTAAGGGGTTCAATTGAAAAACAATGAGACGGGAAAGCAATGTTTTATTGATCTCAAACCATGGGTTTTCTGTCGTAGTTCCTACAAGAATAATATCTCCCTTCTCCACAGAGGGAAGAAGGGTATTCTGCTGGCTCTTATTAAAATGATAAATTTCATCTACAAAAGCAATAGCGGCAAATCCCCCCAAGGCCTTTAAATTACCAGCTTCTTCTACGAGATCACGAAGTTCCGAAACTTTAGCAGAAACAGCGTTGATCTCGAGAAGGCTTCTTCCGGTAACTGTAGCCATAAGACGAACAAGAGTTGTTTTTCCCACACCAGGAGGCCCGTACAAGATACAACTTGGCACGTTCCCCTTTTCTAAAAGCTGCCGCAAGGGCATCCCCGGTCCAAGAAGATGCTCTTGCCCTATAAAATCATCGAGTGTAACAGGGCGCATGCGATCAGCAAGTGGCCGTTCCCATAAAGTGTTCTTCATCATTTTAAGAGTGCCTCCATCTCCCTTTCCACGAGATGAGGCACACCAGAAAGAAGGACACCATCTGTCCCTTCGCGGATAGAGATGAGGGGGAACCTCTTTTTGAGAACCTCCCGAATAACAGCCCCCTGCTCCATGCCAAGATAGACAGGCGAAAGACCCGGCCAATTTTTCCACTGGGCAGGAGATAAGCTAACGGATGGAGAAATCACGAGAGAACCTGCGCCAAGACGGGCAGCTTCCTCGCATAGAGAGCCGATATCAGGGGCATCGTCAGGAATCTGAAGTGAAAGGAGCCATGCTTTTATCAGCCATCTCTCTCCCTTTTGCTCCACCAACGATGTATATTCCCAGGGAATGAGAGGCAACGGAGATTGCAAGGCTTCCAGGAGATCTTTCATTGTAGGAAAAACGGCATCAGCCCAATGTCGCCACTCTGCTTGTGGCCTCTGCACTAAAAGGGCTCTCATTCCAGCTCTGCGAGCACCGACAAGATCGTAAACATAGTCTCCGACCATCGCACACTGTTGAGCTTCCAAGTTTAATTCTTTCGCTGCAAGCCATAAGGCTTTCGGATCCGGCTTCACAGGCCCTGCGTCTCTGCAAAAAACTTTATCGGGGAGAGGAAAGTTGATTTTTTTTGCTGCCAGACGAATGGAATCTCCGCAATTTCGAGAAACAACTACCCACGGGATACTCTTTTGATTAAGCCATTCTACAAAATCCATAGCATATTGAACAGGTGTAGCCTGTTCTGCTCCGTTCATCTCCAGCTCGTAAATATCATGCCAAAGTTCGCTCTTTTCTTTCTCTGAAAACATGGCCATCCCTTCAAGGAGAGGAACTGGACGACCTTGAAAATATTTTGATCGTATCTCTGAAAAATCAAGCTTTGTATCTGCTAAGACTCCATCCCAATCAAGAATAAATCCTGCACATTGGACAGGATGCCAATGTGGAGGTTGAATTTTATTCATGATCTTTAGCCTCCTCATAGGGCATTAGCCTCTTTATCTTTATAGCAATAAGAAAAAAGGGACGCAAGAAAAACCTTGCGTCCCTCACAACCTCCCCGCAATGCCGTGTCATGGTTGTCTTGACCCGGTCCTAATATCTTGAGGTCTGTCGTGCCTTAGCTTTGATGACGGTTTCCCGTCTTCTTTGCCGGCTCGAACTTCCGACCCCACTAAGATCGAGTGTTGGCTCAAGACTAAGTGCATGATCACGTACACCGCAGGGTCGTTTTTACTTTTCCTATGCATATTATAGCATAAATATAGGCGCTTCTCACCTCAAAGCCAGATGCCTACAGGTCTGCCTCTTTCAATTTCTTTTTAAAGATCCAATAATAGAAAGTGGCCACAAATAGGGCGCCCCCTACAATATTGCCTAGAGTAACTGGAACAAGATTATGTATATATCCTCCGATACTCACAAATTGGAGCTGTGCATCAGAAAGCCCCGCCATTTGGATCATTTCTGGAGATTTTTTTAATAGGAGCCCCATGGCCATAAAGTACATGTTTGCTACAGAGTGTTCAAAGCCAGATGCGACAAAGGCCATTATGGGAAAAAAGATCGCCCATATTTTACCTGTAATATCTGTAGCTGCCATACTCAGCCATACAGCAAGAACTACAAGCCAGTTACATAAAATACCCCGAACAAAGGCCTGTCCAAAGGGAAGCCCCATCTTCCCCGCCGCAATGGAAAGGGTTTTAGCTCCGATAGGACCATTCCAGAGAGCTGTAAAATAGAGCAAGTAAGCAACGAGAGTGGCCCCTATAAGGTTTGCTATATACACCCAAAACCACGCCCTCATGATATTTTTCATTGGAGTACATCCTACCAGAGCGCCTAAGGGCATCATGCAGTTACCGGTAAAAAGCTCTCCGCCAGCTATAACCACTAATATAAGACCGACACTAAATACTACCCCTGCCAAGAACTTCCCCAATCCTCCTGGAACATCGTATGTAACCGATACCATAAGCCATCCACCAAAAGCAATATAGGCTCCGGCGAGAATGCCGAGCAAAAGCATCTGAGAAATTGACCATGATACTTTTGTCTGCGATGCAGTACATGCTGTTTTAGCCAGTTCAAAAGGCGTTTTATAGTCCATACAAAAATCCCTCCTCAAAAGATCTCTTATTCCGTCGTTTGATTGAGGGCTTTCAGATTTTCGCTGAAATATTCCTGAAGCCAGCGAGCTATCTTTGGTTTTTGAACTTCCCCGGGATCCTCTAATACTCGAGCCAACTCACTACTATCAAAGGTAAATTCTTCTTCGTTAATACGATGGTGATAGATGAGTCGAACCTCTGGATGAGCAACGAGAAGAGATACCAGAGAGGCAGGAATATTCCCCAACGGCGGACGATCGATATGATCATACCGAAAAGAAGCCCAGACCCTGGTCCCTTTTCCAGGTTCTGACTGTACCTCCATCTCTCCTTCACAAAGTTCTGCCAACTGTTTTAGAAAGGGGAGACCAAATCCTACCCGACGCGTTGTGCGACTCGTGAAAAAAGGATCTGCCACCATTTGCAAAACATCCGCACTCATGCCTTTCCCGTTATCTCGAACTTCGAAATAAAACCACCCCCCACAACGATCTTCTGTCAATAGTATCTCCACTATGGACGCTCCAGCGTTCATACTATTCTCGGCTATATCCAGAAGATGTTGGGAAAAATCTTCCAACAACGAAAATTCCTCCCTGTCTAGTCCAGCGGAAGAAAAGTTCCGGCACGAAGAACGGAAAGGACCTCTTCATCAAGAACTTCTGCGTCTGTATATCTATCATGGGGCCCAATTTTTTGAAGGGCATCTTCATAATAAGAACGAATGTTGAGAGAGCCGAGAAGGACAAAAAAGCTCTCTTTATCCTCTTCAAGGAAACGATCGGTAAGAAGACCAAAAAGAATGGTCGCCGAGGAGAACCAGTTAAAAAGCTCTCTGCTCAGGGTCCATGCATCCTCGAAAAGAATGGAGAAATTGAAATCTTCCTCTTCTTCCTCACTCATCTCTTCCGGGTCTGGCTCAGGAATATAGCCAAGGATATAAAAAGGGATGTTAGGACCAACTTTAAACGCATCCCATAATGCTTTGTAAGAAGCACGGTTTGCACCAGATAGCATAAACGTAGATATCGCAACAGCATGTTGTCTGGCTGGAGTCACTTCATCATCGCCCATAGCTTGTTCCAGAACTTCTCCAAAACGTTGAAGATCTATAAGGCAACGATATACAAGAGTTTTTCCTAGAGTGAGGTTTTCGGAATCGTAAGAAACTATGTCTTGTGCTACTTCTAAAGCTTCTTCCGTCCTAGCCTCAGATAGAAGAGCAAAGCCAAGTCGTTGAAGCAGACCAATATAAAGAATGCCCTCTTCTTCGTCCATAAGAGACTCGCTCCCCAAAAGACCAGCTTCTTCAACTGCCTGCCGAAGCGGACCACGGGCTTTTTGCAGAAGCTCAAGTTTCTCTTCTGAGTAGTCTAGTGAATCTGCAAGCAGAATGAGAGCTTCTGGGTTATCTGAATCCATCTCAAGAATTTGCCGTGCGAAAGAAGCTATCTCCTCTAGATCCTCACTTTGATACGCTCTATCAAGTAATTCCTCTATTCGTTCTATTTCTGATTCTGAATACGACATATAGGCTCCTCCCAATTTCAAATAAATACTGTTAGCTTTTGTTCAAACAGTTTAAGCGAAAAAGTAGATCTCCGTCAATTATGGAACATCTTGCACGATAGTTTATATCAGCTTAAGATACAATAATATATAGCTCACGTCGAAAGGAGAGATGAAGATGAATTTGCGGGAAAAACATGCACGATACGGCATTTCAATTATAGTCACATTAGCGTTCCTTCTATGGAGTGGAATATGTGCTCCGCAACAGGCCTTGGCTAAAACACCAGAGCAGCGCATATCTGGAGCTGTAAAACTGCTTCATGAAATGCAGGAACAATCTGATGTAGGAACTATGGCTGATCTACTGGAACAAGCAAAAGGGGTGGCTATTTTCCCCTCCGTTATTAAAGCAGGATTCGTTTTTGGCGGGAAATATGGTGAAGGCTTGGTTCTTCGAAGAGATACTGCTTCGGGAAGATGGTACGGCCCTAGTTTTGCCACTATCGCCGGAGCATCGTGGGGACTTCAGATAGGGGCTGAATCCATAGGTCTGGTCCTCGTCATCACCAACGAGCGCGGACTTGAAGGTTTCAAGGGGAACAATTTTAAGCTTGGGGGAGATATTGGCGTAGCCGCAGGCCCAGTTGGACGGCGCGGAGAGCTCGGAACAGATATTAAATTAAAAGCTTCTATTTATAGCTACTCCATAGCAAAAGGACTTTTTGCAGGCATGTCTTTAGAAGGGGCAGCGGTGAATGTAGATGACAACGCCAACCATGTGTATTGGGGGAAAACTATAACAGCGGCTCAGGCCCTCGATCGTCGAGCATCGAGTGCAAAAATACAGCCTTTGATCCAGGCTCTTAATAAGCTTATTAAAGAGGCAAAATAAAGGGCCCTTTCCGCAGGAAAGGTTCTCCATACGATCTATATAACGAATCCCAGCTACTGAGAAAATAGCTGGGATTCGTTTTTAAGATAAAAGGAATGAAGGGAAATTCTTGTTTTTCCCTCTATCGTTGCTAAATAATAATTTTACGTCCGCCACCCTGACGAGATGGACCGCCAAGCTGATCAAGCTGCTGAAGCACTGCTGGAGAGGCCACATCAATTTTGGGCTTCTTTGCCTCTTCTGCGGCCATTTCTTTCATCTTCTGTTCGTATTCTTTTATCTGTTCCTTAAGTTTTTTTGCGTCTCCCTTGATCCAGAGAAGAATACCTTCAGCAATAGAATTTACAATATCGTCGCTAGGTTCCTCTTTCATAAGTCCAAGCTCTTTCAATAGACGGTGCTCGTCACGAATAGACTCCATAATGTCGTCATCAGAAATAAGCCCTTTCTTATAAAGCACTCTGAACATAATATTGAAACGGCTTTTAAGGTTTTCTTCATTCATGGCCATACTATCAACTCGAGCCAATAAGACACTTAAAAGCTCGTCAAGACTTATCTGCATGGGCATAACATAAATCCCCCTCTCTACAAATCAAATTCAATTTTTTATTCTAACACACATTGAATTCTTATAAAAAGGCTAAATATTGAACCGAATTTCAATCATATCGCCATCTTCTACTCTATATTCTTTCCCTTCCAATCGTAAAACACCTTTTTCACGACACACCGCCATAGAATTTCCACAAGCGACAAAATCTTTGTAGTGGACTACCTGCGCCCGAATAAATCCCCTGGCTAGGTCGGTATGAATAGCCCCTGCAGCATCTACGGCAGTCGCATCTTTCTTCAGTGTCCATGCTTTTACTTCATCTTTTCCTGTTGTGAAGAAGGAAATGAGGCCCAGCAGACCGTAAGCTTTACGAATAAGCCTGTCTCGCCCAGCTTCTTTAATACCGAGATCTGCCATGAATTCATTTTGTTCTTCTAAAGAAAGTTCTGCCATATCCATCTCCATACGTCCAAAAACTTCCACCAGCCCTAATCCTCGCTCTTGGGCAATAGAGGAGAGCTCCTTATATCCCGGCACATTAGGGCCTGTCTGAGTTTCATCGAGGTTGAGAACGATCATCTCAGGCTTAAGAGTTAGAAAGGCAAAACCACTTAACTGTTTTTTCTCTTCCTCCGATAAAGTATATTCTCGAAGGGGTTTTTCATCCATGAGGCACGATTGACATCCTTCAAGAACCTCTTTCTCTTCCTCTTCTTCTGGCAACAGGCGTTTTTTTGCTGCCAAACGGGAGAGCCTGTTATCGATAACGCTCAAATCACGATAAATAAGCTCCATTTCCACAATCTGCCAATCTCGCGCAGGATCTATAGTTTCCTCTGGGTGAGGGACATCGGGATTATCGAAGGCCCGAATAACATGAACCAGAGCATCGGACTCCGCCACAAAAGAAAGAAAGGCATTACCAAGGCCCTCTCCTTTGCTGGCATTTTTAGAGAGTCCCGCCAAGTCTACAAATTCCACTGTAGCTGGCGACTGTTTTTTCGGCTCAAAGACCTGCACAAGGTGATCAAACCGCAGATCTGGAACTGGAACCATGGCACGGTTCGGATCTGTTTTTCCACTGGCGTAGGGCTTAACCTCCGCTCCAGCTCGAGTAATAACGTTAAAAATCGTGCTTTTCCCGCAAAGAGGCAGCCCGACTATTCCACACTTTAGCATGAGGACATTCCTCCTGTTCGTTCATTCTGTATCTATAGCGCGCATGGATTATAATCGTATTATACCGCGGTGCCAACCGCAAATTAGAGAAGGAGGTTCTTTGTTATGAAAAGATTTCTCTATCTTTGGGCAATGATCCTTATTGGGGCATTCATGCTGACATCTCCGCTCTATGGTGACGAAATAGAGTTCGATTCTGCCCATATTTATCCCAACGGAGCTCAAGTACGCATAAAAGCCCCTTCCTTAGGGCATAATACAATCGTGCTTCCTGGCACTTTCGATGCTAGCAAGATACAACTTGTGCCCAGCAAGGGAATAACCCTCAAAAGAGCCCAAATATCTCGGCAGACTCGTTCGGACTGGGTTCCTCCCGCATTCCACGTTCTGCAGGGACTTATAAAAGACAAAAAAGAAGAGCTCATCTCTATGGAGGCTCAATTAGCAGCCTTGGAGCAGTGGTCAACTGTTATGGAGAGTACAACTCCTTCCGACCTTACCATTAATAATATGGAAAAATATTTGCAGTCCGCAGAAGATATGCGAAGGGCTAAAGAGACAGAAAAAGCGATATTAAAAAAAGGGATAGAAGAGCTAAAACAAACCATTGCCGACTTAGAAAAAGAATTAGCAGAAAAAATGCCTCAAACAGATGGGAAAGTTATAGCGATCACCTATGAAACAGAAGGAGAAGGGGAGCTGTTTGTTGATGCCTGGACAGATAGAGCATGGTGGGCTCCGGAATATTATCTGTATCTCTCAACAAAAGACCATCTTCTATCGGGAAAGATGACAGGGAAGGTCAGTCAAAATACAGGCATACCATGGAACGGCCCCCTATATCTTCACACAGCCCAACCTATAAGTACCGTAACTACACCGGAACTCCCTCCTCTCGTGGTGGACTACAGAGAAGAGGAACTTCGTTCACAGGCCATTAATATGACAATGGGAAAACGCATCACCTTCGATAAAACTTCTTCGGTATTTCCAATGGAAGAAACCCTCACCGATCAGGTATTAAAAGCGCAAGGACGCGTCGATGGAGACAATATTCCAGTCAATCTTGAAGTGGCGGCACTCTCTTTTCCCGTTTCTGTTACTATAGAGAGCATTCCATCTCTTTCACCTCAAGGGTGGATAATCGTCACTACAGATGAAGTTCAAGAACCTCTTCTGGGCGGACAGGCTTCCCTTTTTGTTGATGACCTGCCGTCGGGGCAGACCTTTATGCGCGCGGTATCGAGAGGAGAAAAAATAACTACCGCATTTGGACAAACTCCTTCGATCACGGCAAAACGAGAAGACGTAATCTCTAAAGGGGGAAGCAATTGGGTCGGGAAAGGGAGGGTCGCAAAAGGATATACGATCACTCTCACCAATGGTCTTCCCACAACTGAAGAGATCGTTGTTAAAGACCGGATTCCTGTTTCAGCTCAAGAAAAGATAACAGTGGAGGTAGGGACTGTAGATCCCGCCCCTACTGAAAAAGATCAAGCTAAAGGTCTTCTATCGTGGAAAATAGCGTTAAAACCTGGAGAACAAAAAAAGATAACCGTTCTTTATCAAATATCCTATCCAGCCGATAAAGAAATCTGGTTCTTAGAACATTAGACAGGAGTGACATAAATATGTATGTTACCGTTTTAGTAGATGATTATTGTGGTGGCTCTAAACTCCTGGGAGAACATGGATTAAGTATGTTTATAGAAACTCCGAGGGGGCGGTTACTTTTCGATACAGGGCGAGGAGAAGCTCTCTATCCTAACGCAAATGCTATGGGAATTCCCATAGGGAACGTAGATGGGATTGTATTAAGCCATGGACACTTCGACCATACATGGGGATTGCCAGAGATTCTCAGACGGGAAGGAAATCTCCCTGTTTGGGCCTCCCCCCTTTTCGATATGCCACGATATAGTGTAACTGGGGGAAAGAAATTTATGGCCGGATCGCTACTTCGAAAAGAAAATCTTGACTTTCACCCAGTAGAGGAGTGTTCAAAAATTATAGAGGGAGTACAGGCTTTCACTGTGCCTTGCCGTCTTCGGGATTCAAAATTCGTTCCTTCTACACCAGACCTCATCGCAGTAAAAGGCGATCTTTTTCAAGAGGACTCTATGGAAGATGACCTCTCTCTCCTCCTTCACGGAATTAACGGCTATAGCGTCATTTTAGGGTGTGCCCATGCAGGGGTTGTCAATATTATGGAACGGGCTGCCGCTCTCTGTAAAACCAGAGAGTTTTACACTGTTATGGGAGGGATGCATTTCCGAGGACAAAGCAGGGAATTTTTAGAGCGTTCTGCTCACGAACTTTCCACCCGATTTTCAGTAAAATTGTGGAGGCCATGTCATTGTACTGGCTTTAAGGCTGCTTTTATTCTTGGAGAGACATTAAATAACGTAGACTGGGCTCCTGCTGGTTTCTCGTTGGAGATATAAAATGCTGCCGTGGTCTACTCTGCCCCCTTTCGTATCTATCCCTATCCTTATCTTTTCTGCATTATTGGCGAGTGGGGATGAGAAGCATATCATTAGCCCTCCTTTCTGGGCTTTATTTATTGTGATGTATTCTGTTCTCACCCTCCTCTATGCTGTCTCTATTGTAAGGAGGATTGAAAAGGGATTTTTCTCCCTCCATCTCATAGCTCAGGGAACGCTGATACTTTTCCTAACACAACATTTCGGAAATCCAGCTTTCCTCAACTGGGTAGGAATAGCCATGGCTACAGTAGGAATCCTTTTGTTTTTTAATCAATACATGTTTTCACAATCGGATCGCCAAACTCCTATTGCAGCACCTGTTCAGTCTTCAAAAACAACTGAAGAAAGCCATTCTATTCCAGATATAAGCCGCCTTCCCCTTCCTTCTCTCATCGCAAACAGCAAAGGGACGGTCCTCTCGGCAAATGATCCTTTTTTGTCTCTCATGCCTCCAGAATCATCGAAGAAAGTAATCGGAGAAAGTATTTCAGAGACACTTCCTCTCAATAGCGATACTGTAGCTCTTGGGGGGAAAAGCTGGGATATTCAACAAAAACAGGGAGGAGACGACCTCTTCTTCTTTTTTCTCACGGAAGAAAATACTGAATATAAACAAACCTCTACTTCAGATCCTATTTCTTCTATTCTAGATCCAGCTACGGGGCTTTATACAAAGAGTTTTGGAGAGAGGCGTTTAGCCGAAGAACTGGACAGGGCCCAACGATATAGACGCTGGTTATCTGCAGCTTTATTTAAGTTAGATTTCCACTATGGAAGCAATAATGTTATGGATATGGAAGAAAACGAAAAAGATTTTTTAGATTCTTTCGGCACATACGTTATAGAAAACGTGAGGGAATGCGATCTATGTATGCGTATGGGAGCAAAAGAGATTATTGTTCTTATGCCAGAGACACCTCAGAACGGCGCAAAAGAACTCGCTTTACGCCTATCGAGGTACGGCAAGGATGCCGGGAGCGACCATGTTATGGCCGATAAGGCGCATATACATTTCGGAATTTCTTTTTTCAGTGGAAACGAAAAGATTACAAGTCAGGACTTCATCCAATCTCTTTATGCTCATCTTGCATAAAAACGCCAAGAGGGTCTTTTTAAAGACCCTCTTGGCGAAACGTTAAGAATGCACTGCTGTTTTGAGCCTTTCGAGCACTCCTTCAGCAAGAGTCTCCAGTAAAAGATGGTTTTTATACTCTTCTATACGCCCACTATCAGCTAATTGTCCGAGTTCAGGATCAAGAGGGAAACGGCCAATCACTGGGATCTGATATTTTTCACCTATTTCTTCCACATGGCTGGGTCCGAAAATATCCAGGACCTTTCCGCAGTCAGGGCATGTAAGATAGCTCATGTTCTCCACTACTCCCAAAAGGGGGACTTCCATCATTTGGGTCATATTGAGAGCTTTTTCCACTACCATTACAGAAAGTTCCTGAGGGGATGTAACAACAAGGAATCCATCCAGATCTATAGTCTGCATTACTGTAAGAGGAGCATCAGCAGTTCCAGGAGGAAGATCCACTATTACAAAATCCCTATCGTCCCATGCCACTTCTTCCCAAAATTGTTTGATGACATTCCCTATTATTGGGCCTCGCCATACAACAGGTTTTGTGGGATCATCAAGAAGAAGATTGATGGACATAACTCGTACATCAAAAACCGGAGAGGCTGGAGGAATTATACCTTCAGGGCGTCCAAGCGGAGTATCCGTTATGCCAAAAAGTTTGGGGATCGACGGCCCTGTGATGTCAGCATCCAAAACTCCTACTGAATAACCTTTTTGTGCAAGAGCTACAGCCAAAAGAGAAGATATGGAACTTTTTCCCACTCCTCCCTTACCGCTGCCAACTGCTATTACATGCTTAACGTTTTTTTTCTTTTTTGCGCATCCGCTGCAGCCTTCACAAGAAGATTTACCGCACGCTTCATGAGAGCACATCTCATCTACCATTCATGAATCCTCCCCTACCAGATTTCAAGCTCTTTCTTTATACTCTTCACGTATATGAGCGTCAAGTCGAACATCTCTCTTGTCTACATTCACGAATCGTTGTATAGTTTAAAGTCTCTTTGGAGGCGATAGATATGGCATATCAAGGCTGGATAACCCTTTGTGTATTTACATTTACATTGATAGCTATAGGTATGGGTAAAATAGCTCGAGGCGTCGCCGCCCTTCTTGGAGCAGCCTTCCTGATGTCTTTTCAGATTCTTCCCGCAGAAATAGCCGTCCGTTTTATCGACTTTAACACCATCGGCCTTCTTATGGGGATGATGATTGTTGTGGGGGTTCTTTCGAAAACTGGAGTATTTCAGTATGTAGCGATCCGAAGTCTGAAAATGACGGGAGGGAATTGGGTCGTCACTGTTTTTGCTATTACAGCCACAACAGCAATACTATCAGGAGTACTCGACAACGTGACTACTGTGCTTTTAGTCAGCCCCATTATTTTGTCTCTCGCCGATATTATGGACTTTAACCCAGTCCCCTTACTAATAGCAGAAGCTATTTCGTCAAATATTGGAGGAACCGCTACTTTGATAGGTGATCCCCCAAACATTATTATCGGTTCCCATGCAAACTTTTCTTTTATAGATTTTATTATCAATCTGACGCCTATTACTATAGTGGTGTTTGTGTTCACCATTGCCCTTTTGGTACTTATAGATCCTAACTCTTTTAAAATTCGCAAAGAAGAGTACGAAAAAATATTGAAAGTCGATGAAAATGCTGCCATTAAAGATATTCCCACGCTTAAAAAAGCATTGTTCGTTATGGGATGTATTATGGTCGGGTTCTTCGCTCATGGAATTTTACATATAGAAGCCGCCGTTGTGGCGCTTGCTGGAGCTGCCGCTCTTCTCGCTGTCATTCCTGAGGACGGAGATGAGATTATTCATAAAGACATCGAGTGGCCTACGCTCGTATTTTTTGCCGGGCTTTTTATTATTGTTGGAGCTCTTAAAGAAAACGGGGTTATTTCTCAGCTGGCGCTATTTTTAGGAAAACATCTCCAAGGACATCCCTTGGGTGCCATGCTGGCCGTGCTATGGTTCTCTGGCCTTACCTGTTCCTTTGTAAACAACATCGGTTTCACTGCGACCTTTGTTTTCGTTATCGATGAGCTGGCAAAACAGGTAGGCATATCGCCGGAACCCCTTTTCTGGGCACTGGCCATGGGAGCCTGTTTTGGCGGCAACGGAAGCTTTCTCGGGGCAGCTGCTAACGTTGTAGTAGCTGACGTAGCAGGGCGGTTCGGACACCCTATTTCTTTCAAAGATTTTTTGAAAACAGGCATGTTCAGTGTCTTTATTGCGCTGAGCCTGTGCAGTCTCTATTTAATTGTTCGGTACAAGACCCTCTTGTAATCTTTCCTATCCAACTCTAGTTTTCCCTTCAGGCAGAAACAAAAAGACGCAAAGCTTGCCGAACACATCGTATTAAAGGGAAATAACATCCCCTTCAGGGCTATAAAGAGGAGGAACAACCACTATTTTTTCTGGTCGAACTCCTTTCCCCTGAATAACGTTGAGGGAGAGACGCCCTGCTACGGCTCCCAGCTCAAAAGCTGGCCAATCAAGACAATAGTACCCGAGTAAACGGGCAAGATGAGGGTAACCACAAAGAAGCACATCCTTTTGGCACCCTTTTATAGTTGTCAGGTTTAAAGAATTTATAATACGAAAAGGCAACGACGAATCAGAAAGAGATTCGTTACCTTTCAACAGGGGGGCCAACCCCTTAAAGAAAGACTTTTCTCCCTCCTCCACTTCACACCTTTTTCCTTCAGCTATCTTTAAAATCTTTTCAGCTCCACGCTTTACATCAACAACAACGTGAATTCCTTCCACGTCTATAGGATCGCTATCTACCACCACAAGAGGCCCGTCTATAGCGATAGGAAAAAATGGACGGCCAATCCAGATAATCCCATCTACATTTCGAGAGGCTAAATCCCTGGCTACCAATAGACGTTGGGCTTCTGTTTTTCCCGAACATTTTACGAGCAAGCTATAATGCTGTTTTGAAACGACGCGGTCAACACCACCAAGAAATTCGCCTGTCCAAGGACTTGTCAGATCTTCAAAAACAATCCCCAAAAGACCTGTTCGATTACTGGAAAGGCCTCTCGCCACTGCATCCGGTTGATATCCAAGAGATCTGGCAGCCTCCCAAACTTTTTCCCTCGTAGCAGAAGAAATTCGAGAGTCTCCTTTTAAAGCTCTGCTTACTGTAGCTTTATTGACGCCTGCCAATTTCGCTACATCTTCCATTTTAACCTTCACTATCGGCACATCCCCTTATGAAGTACTACTTTTCGTAACATCCGCCACCTATGAACTCTCTCAAAATAGAATTCGATGAAACATATTCTGAAGGGAGGTGAGGGACAAACTTCAACATAGAAAGAAGCCGACGGGCCTCTCCGTACATAGGAGAATTTTCGGAAACTGTATGTAAGAGAGGCAATACATATCCCTTGAGAACCGCCAATTCATACGGCAGGGACGAATTGAACATAGCATCGGCTCGACTCTGATAGGGAAATATATACTCTCGGGCACCTCTAATTACAGAAGGCCAAAGGTCGAGAGTTCTTTCTGCTGAATGCCCTCTCGTTCGAAAATCTCTAATCATCCGTCGCAACAAACGGTTATCAGTAGTACTTGTTCTATTGTGTTGATCCAGATTGATGCCCGTGAGTGGAGAGACAAAAATTCCAAACTTCATAGCCTCTGGAACCACTTCCGTTACTTTTTCGTTTAAGCCGTGAATCCCCTCTAAAATCAGAACATCTCTATCGTTAAGATGCAACGTAGGACCAGGGAATTTTTTCCCCTTAATGAAGTCAAATTCCGGAATCTTCACTTCTTTCCCTTTGAGAAGAAGTGAAAGGTGATTTTCCAACAAATCCAAATCAATTGCCTCTAACACTTCAAAATCGTAATTCCCATGTTCATCCCGAGGTGTTCTCTCTCGATCTACAAAGTAATTATCCAAAGAAATAATGGTAGGATTCATACCACACACTTGCAGCTGAATCTTAAGACGTTTGGCTACAGTGGTCTTTCCTGACCCTGATGGCCCTGCGATGACAATAACCTTAACGCCTTTTCTCCCCCATATTTCCTCAGCTATTCGGCTCAGCCGCTGAGCATGAAAGGCTTCAGACACAAGCACGAGCTCCAAGCCTTTCCCTTGGGCAATTTTAGCGTGAAAACTATCCATAGTGCTGAGGCCAAGAACATCCAACCACTTCGCATAATCAAGAAAAACTTCCGAAAGTTTTTTTGAAGCTCGGAAAGGGGGGATACTGTCTGGATAAGAAACTGTAGGAAATTGCAATACCATCCCTGGTGGGAAATGTTTGAGCTCAAAAAACTTCAGATATCCCGTAGAAGGGGCCAGCGGGGCATAATAAAAACCGTAGCTATCCTCACATCTATAAAGTTCCACAGGATCTTCTGCTGCCCACATAAAAAGTCGTGCACTTTCAGAATTCCCCTGCCTCTCAAAAATTCTTCGAGCCTTATCAAGAGGAATGATCTCTCTGGAAATTGGAACATCTCGGCTAACAAGATCTCGAAGAGCTTTACTTATCCGTTCCACATCTTCTTCCGTAACATCTCTATCCGAAATCTCCCAATAATATCCATCACTAATAGAGTGTCTGATAAGAATATTTTTTTTAAACACTCTTTGCGCAGCTAAAACAAGTAAAAAACTTAAAGATCTACGATAAACTTCCATTCCCTCAAAAGAGGAAGTATCGACAAATTCTACTTCCGCGTCATCATCAACAACCCATCCTAGTGGTCTTAGATAATTATTAACTCTCCAAGCCACTATTTGGGAAGCCCCGTCTATA
Organism: Aminobacterium mobile DSM 12262; assembly: GCF_000526395.1. NCBI lineage: Bacteria > Thermotogati > Synergistota > Synergistia > Synergistales > Aminobacteriaceae > Aminobacterium > Aminobacterium mobile. The sequence continues at coordinate 387,689 of NZ_JAFZ01000002.1, forward strand.
TCTGCAATAGAAAGAACATCCTTCCCTGTTACAGGACTAGAACACGAGCAATTTTTATACCCTTTGATCTGGACATTGAATGGCATTAAACCTCACCTCTTCCTTTACAAAAAAGCAAATGCCATTTACTTTTGTATATATAATATGCTAATGATACTATATTCTTATAATGTCCCGTCAAAACTCCTACGGAGACCTATAATTAAAGAGAGGGCAGAGTAGAAATATGTCGAAGACAAAATCTACAAAAATTTATGAGCAAGTGGCAGAAAAGCTCAAAGTCCTCATCGCACAAGGTGAACTCCAGCAGGGAGACCCTTTACCTCCGGAACGACAGCTTATAGAGAAGCTCGACGTAAGTCGAAGTTCCCTGCGGGAAGCCTTTCGCATTTTAGAGCTAGTAGGGCTTATAGAATGTATCCCTGGGAAAGGACGTTTTGTTCGCAAGTCACGCTTGGAATCCAATCACGCCCACATGCCACTACAAGATGAAGCTATATTAGAATTGGTAGAGGCGAGAATGATCCTAGAGCCTGCCATAGCAGTAGAGGCGACCAAACACGCTGATCCTTCAGATCTTACGCGAATTAGAAAAATTCTAACCCTTACCAGCAAAGATGTAGAGTCTCTGGAACATCGTGCTCAATGCGACTATGATTTTCACCTTCTCCTCGCTGAAGCAACCCACAACTTTATTTTTGTCAATATAGTAAAAATAACTTTTAATCTTATTATGGCAACTCACGAGCGTATATACTCTCTCCTTGATGATAAAGAACTTTTTTTAAAGGAACATAACCAAATTTATCAAGCTATTCTCTCCAGAGATATAAAAAAAGTTCGTCGTTGTATGAGCAACCACGTAGCACGAGTCTATAAAACTCTTCTCGATGGAATCGCTCTAGAAGAACCTCCTGTGTCACTGGACCAAAAAGAGGAAATGAAAGACAATACTACAGATAGGTAATTTTTGAAAGAAAGGACGAGTTAAGAACAATGACTCACAATGTGCGGATGTACTGTCTTACTTTCATTTTAGTACCTCTTTTTGCTATTATAACGGCTTTTTCTGCCGATAAGATTGTTTTAAATTCATGGAACACGGAAGAATCTGTAATTGTCCGTATAGATCGCGTTGGTTCGATACGAAGTACCGAAGCTCCTTTGGGCTTTAACGGAGGAGAACAGGAATCCCCCTCTCAGGAAACCTCGCCAGAAGAAGCACCGTGGCTGACGGAATATATAGATGTAACGGTAACCTTTTTAAATGGCGATGATAAAGGGACAAGCAAAGACCTTCTTATTACGCAGCTGTCCACTTCTTCTCTGGAGCTCCATCCTAAAAGGAGGTATCTTCTCGTCTCTGATCGTTTTGAAGATAATACTATACAATATTCCATCAGCGATCGCTATCGAGTTCCTTGGGTTGTCGCTTTCCTCATTTTAGCTTGCGCTGGGCTCATCGCTTCGGCTGGAAAAGCAGGAGTCCGGGCTTTGGCAGGTTTACTCCTCTCGCTAGCCGTGCTTTTAGGTTGGTATATACCTGCCTTAGCAAATGGAATACCTCCCGTACCTTTCGCTATCCTGGCTATAGGAGCCGTATCCAGCGTTACAGTACTATTGGTGGTACGAAGGCCGGCTTTTTGGATCGTAGCTTTTCTTGGAGCTCTTGGAGGAGCTATCGCCGCCTCCACTGTAGGGTGGTCTATGGTGACTCTATGGGAACTCTCTGGGCTTGCTAGCGATAGTGCTAGCCTCCTTGCCTCAACAATACCTAATCTTTCAATGGAAGGGCTTCTTCTGTCTGCTGTTATGATCGGCTCCATAGGGGCAGTCCTTGATGTTGCCGTCTCAGTCACGTCTACCCTCGCCGAAATGTTCTCCTATGATCCTAAAATTCCAGGGCCTCGACTGTGGCAGGCTGGCATTGGCGTAGGGCGAGAGGTATTGGGAAGCATGATTAACACTCTTATTCTTGCCTATTTGGGAAGTGCTCTTCCTCTCACTATTCTTATTACAAGTTCTGGAGCTGATCCACTGGCTCTTATAAACGATCCTTATATTGCACAGGAACTCGTCCGAAGCGTAGCTGGTACAATTGGATTACTTCTTACGATACCTATTACCACCGCTGTATGTGTGTGGTGGCTAGACTTCCGCCTCAGACGCTCCAAAGAAAAAAAGAAAGAGGCCACGTCTTAACTTCCCTGAACTCGAAGGCTTTCTAACAAAGAGGGGAAAAACCCTTTTTTTATTAACGATTCCCAACAAGGGACGGTATTGAGGTCAGCTCGCTTTTCTACGAAAGCAGTACACAGACTGCTTAGGAAATGGCGGAGAGGGCTATCATTTTTACTTGGGGATGCTAGTATCTCTGCTGATTTTTCGGCTAGGTGATCTAGCGAAGGAGCACCTATTACGATATGGGCTCCATGTTTTTGGAGGGGAAATACATTCCCCACTTTATTTGCGTCTTCTTTGCGGAATGTTGCAAGCACCATGGCCTGGGGTTCTCCCAAAGAGATGGATGTAACTGCGGCAAGAGTCCAATCAGAAAGGAACAAAACACTTCCTATAGGGTACGGATCAATTATTTGGGGGAGAAATTCTACTAAAGAGGGATCAAACTTGACTCCAGACTCGTTTTGAACAATTTTTAAAGCCTCTATTGGCAAAAATGCTCGGCGATAGGGACGATCGCTTACAAGAGCATCGTATGTATCAGCTACTGAAACGATACGTACTAAAAGAGGGATGGTTTCTCCGGCAAGTCCGCCAGCCGCCTCTCGCCCATAACCTTCGCCGTTCCAATATTGATGGTGATTTAACACGATGGCCCTAGCCATAGGGTTCATACATGGGAATTGCCGCACTATCTTAAAGCCATCGTAGGGATGTTTGCTCATTAGCTCCCACTCTTTTTCGTTCAGGGGACCTTTCTTATTCAGAAGAGAGGAAGGTAACATTAGTTTTCCAATATCGTGAAAAAGAGCGCCGAGGCCCAAATTAATTTTATCTTGAAAAGAAAAAGAAAAAAGTCCTGTATCTTCACCTTCCTTTGCGATGAGCAATGAAACCGTCATTACACCGATCATATGCTCGTAAGTATACTCGTCATGTTTGCTGATATTCTTTAAACCATAATGGAAAGCAGTGGTGTCTTCAAAAATAACAGAAATAATGCTAGAGACACTTTCTTGGAGATTTTGAAATAAACTGTTGCGGAGAGACCTGTTCTGAGCTACACATTCTACAATATGTGCCACATCAGTGCGAAACGCGGCGAATCAGAACCACCTGCGCGGAGGCTTAGAGCAATCAGCGCGCGACTGTAGAGCCACCCGCCGCGGATAGCGAGAGCCATTCTCACTATACTTCTGTAGAATTGAATTACTGCCGTCAGGTAGAATTCATCTCAGGAGGAAAGAGAATGACCGACTATGTAACAATCATCAGGGCTGTGTACAGTGGACTCAGCCAGCGACAAGTGGCAGCGACCCATAAGGTATCAAGAAATACCGTAGCGCTTCTTGTCCGACAAGCAAAAGCCAGTGGATGGCTGACCCTGGACGACCTGGAATCTGTGGATAATGCCGCCATATCAGAAAAGCTGAATAAAACAGCGAGTTCGACGCGTGATGTGACATTCACAATGCCGGATTATGAGTACGTGCATCAGGAACTGGCCAAACCCCATGTCACGCTGAAACTGCTCTGGGAGGAATATGTCGAAGCCTGCCAGCAAAACGGCGAACGGTTTTACATGGAGACACAGTTCCGACAGTACTATCACAAATTCGCCCGAGTCCACAAAGCCACTATCCGACTGGAACATAAACCTGCGCTGTCGATGGAGGTCGACTGGGCCGGCACGAAGCTTGGATTTTTTGACACTGAAATGGGAAAACTGGCAGAAGCCTCGTTGTTTGTTGCCGTTTTGCCCTGCAGTCAGCTCATCTACGCTCAGCCGTTTCGGGATGAAAAGATGCCGTCATGGATCGCCGGCCATGTTCATGCTTTTCATTATTTCGCCGGTGTTCCCAAAACACTGGTCCCAGATAACTTGAAGACCGGAGTCAGGCAATCCGGATTTTACGAACCGGAACTCAATCACACCTATCAGGAAATGGCCGCTCACTACGGAACCGTGATTTTACCGGCACGGGTAAGAAAACCAAAGGATAAGGCCTCGGTTGAAAACAGTGTCCTGATTGCGTCCCGAAAAATCATGGCCAAGCTGCGCAATGTGCAAATCCTGTCGTTTCAGGATCTGCAGCAACGTGTCCAGATCGCCTTGAATCAGGTTAATGAAGCACCCCTGACAGGGAAAAACGAGAGCCGATGGTCATCCTATCTTGCCGAAGAAAAGGACTATATGCTCCCGCTTCCCGCGTCCCCCTATGAACTGGCTCAATGGAGTAAAGCCAAGGTGCAGCCGAATTGCCATATTGCTTATCAGCGTAAATACTATTCTGTCCCATTTGAGTATCTGGGCGAAGAAATCGATGTCCGGGCAACTCAGCAGACGATAGAAATATTCTATCACCATCAGCGGATCGCGTCACATCGAAGGCTGTGGGGTCAGTCCGATTATGCAACGATTGTCGAGCACATGCCGCCGGATAAGCTCTTCTTCGCAGACTGGAACCGGGACCGGTTTCTTGCTTGGGCTGACACAATCGGACCAGCGACAAAAAAAGTTATTGCCGCGATCCTTGACCGTGCGGTTATTGAACAACAGGCCTACCGATCGTGCTTCGGTGTTCTGAATCTGCATGACACATACAGCGCGAATCGACTGGAGAAAGCCAGTCAGGTCATTCTCTCGCATACGTCCGCTCCGACCTATCGTCAGCTCAAGAGCATCCTTGATAAAAATATGGATGTTCCCAAACCACAAAAAGAGACAAAAGCATCTGAAAAACCTGCCAGACGTGGATTCCAGCGTGGTGCAGACTATTTTGGAGGTGCCAGCCATGTTGAATCATGAAACCGTCAACAAACTTAAACAGATGAAATTGAACGGTATGGTCGATGCATTGCAGCAGCAGGAAGATGAATCTGTTTTTCAGGAGCTGGGCTTTAGCGAACGGCTGGGTCTTCTGGTCGACCGGGAATTCAGCCGGCGTCAGCATAATCGTCTGCAACGGCTTATTCATGCGGCCAAATTCCAGAACTCGTCAGCCTGTGTTGAAGATATCAACTATCTGCAGGACCGGCATCTGGATCGCAACCTCATTCTTGAGCTGGCATCCTGCAACTATATTCCGCATGCTGAAAATGTCATCATTGTCGGTCCGACCGGAGCTGGAAAATCGTATCTGGCCCAGGCTTTCGGACAGGCTGCCTGCCGGCGCTTGCTTTCCACACGGTATATTCATTTGTCCGATTTATTTGACGAACTCAGTCTGGCCAGATCAAAAGGGCCTGAAGCGTTGCTGCGGCTGCGCAAACAGTTCATCAAGTATGACCTTCTCATTATCGACGAGTGGCTTTTGTTTCCGATCAGCGAAGCCGATACGGAGCAGTTGCTCTGGATTATTGACCGGAGACATAATCACAAGGCCACGATTATTGCGTCTCAGTATGAACCGGCTGAGTGGCTCGACCAGATCCCCATTCCGGTTGCCGCCGAAGCCGTGACCGATCGTTTAGCATCCAAGGCCTACAAAATCATCATCAAAGGGAAGGATTCCATGCGTAAACTGATCTAGATAACCGATTGTCAGGCGGAGTCATTTCTCACTAGAGAGAGGTGGCTCCCGACCTGCGCGCCGATGGCTCTAAATGCCCCGCGCAGGTTGCACTCATTACTGCGCGCTCGTGGCTCTCCGGGAACGCGTTATGCAACATCAGCACGAACCTGTCGTTCCAAATGTTCAGGAACAACAGAACACAAAAAATCATCTTCCACTGCATTTTCCCCGGGAAGATAGACAAAACATGCCTCTATTCCCCGTCGTACAAGACGGGTGATAAGCTGATTGTTAAAAATAACTCCCTTACTAAGCAATAACTGCTGTCCTTCGCAGGCCCATACCGACTTAGCTAGGCGCATTCCAGGCTTAAGATGGTCGCTTGTGACAATAAGTGGCATATTATTATCCTGTCCTCTGCAACTTCAGATAAATAAAGTACTCAGACAAAGTGTATATTAACATAGGCATATCAGAGGCTCGCTTCGGCAAGGCCTGTATTTTACTGGTACTTTCGACCCTTTTTAATAAAAAGCACAAGGAAGTTGGGGGAGGGGATCTGCTCCGTGCAGATCCCCCGGCTGATCTATTACAGAATAGAACGGGAAATAGATCACACAAAAAAGAGGCGATTGCTCACAAGGAGAAACAGCCTCTTTCACATACTATAAAAAGAGCTTTTGTTCCTCCTTTTCAAACACGGAAGGCTTTCCCGTTTCCGAGGAAACCCTAACGGCCCTGAACCATGGAATTTTCTTTAGGTTTTTGGGCTCGGAGGTCTATTATTTTAAAAATATGTTACTCTACCATTTAAAGAAAATCAAGACACAACGCCAAGGAATGCGGCCCAGAGCGGTATGGTGATAATGGAACAGAGCGTGGTTGCAGCTATAGCTTCAGCTGTATAGACTTGATCCATTCCCATCCCCTTGGCAACAACAAAAGAGTTAACCGCTATAGGCATGGCTGAAACAAGGATCGTTGTTTTAGCCAATATACTCTCTACAGGCCAGAGAGAGATAAACCCCATCACAATAAGGGGAAAAAGAATAAGTTTAAATAAGATGACCTCCCATGTATCTCTCAATGCCGCAAACGTTCGATTAAAATTAAGAGAAGCTCCGAGAGACAAAAGAGCGAGACCATTTCCCACGTTTCCCAACACCTTAAGGGCTTCGTCAAGCCATAAAGGCAATGCAGGAGCCCCTACGATAGCACAGGAAAGCCCGGATATGCAGGCTATAATAAGGGGGTTCGTAAAAAGTTTTTTAAACGTATCTTTAAGAGCATGTAAACTTAAACTTCCCGACAACACAACTTGCCCCCACCCCACAGAGATTAGTTGATATCCTGCCATAACGACAGCGAGATATAAAGAAAGGGCCTGAAGACCACTCTCCCCCATAGCAACTGATACCGCCGGTACCCCCATAAAAATATTGTTGGAGCGAATGGACGTCATGGCGATCACTGCCACTTTCCCGCGCTCTTTACAAAAAAAGCGCCCAAAACTCCATGCTAATAAGGGAGTAAGAAGCAAAGACGCGTAAACAGCTTTCACAAAGTTTCCCCCCATCAGTACCTTTACATCTGCCCCATAGGTAACCCGAAAAAGCAGAGATGGAAGGGCGATCCAGTAAAGAATAAAGTGCATTCCAACAAAAGCTTCTTCTTTGACAAAACCTCGTTGGCGAATGAACCAACCAATAGATATAATAGTAACGATGGGAAGAACAATAAAAAAGCAGCCCACAACCGATCTCTCCTCTCTGTTTAACAAACTATTATATCTCTTCAATACTATAAAAGGTGCTTTGTTATATAATGATTATGAAATGATAAAAGAGGAAGGTGATGACACCTGATGCAAGTTCCGTCACATATATTTAGAGAATATGATATTCGTGGCGTAGCCGATACAGAGCTCACTGCATATGTAGTAACAGCTATCGGGAAAGCCTATGGGACCTTGCTTCGCAGAGAAGGAATCTCCACTATAACAATAGGAGGAGATGTGAGACTTTCAACAGAAAGAATTCGACAAAATATTATCGACGGGGTCATATGGGCCGGCGTTAACGTAATAGATTTAGGGGTGGTAACTACGCCTCTTCTGTATTGGAGCCAGTTCCATTTTAACTTTGATGGAGCAGTTATGGTCACAGGAAGTCATAACCCTAAAGACATGAACGGCTTAAAACTGGCTTTAGGGAAAAGTACTATGTATGGAGAGCAGATTCAATCTATTTTAAATATGATTGAAAAAGATGATATGGTACCTGGGCAAACATTGGGCTCTGTAAAAAGAGAAGATATTTGGTCTGGCTATATCCAGATGCTCTTGTCGAAAATAAAATTGGGGCCACGAAAACTCAAAGTAGTTGCTGATGCTGGGAATGGAACAGCAGGGCTCTTTATCCAAAAATTTTTAGAAGGGTTAGGCTGCCGTGTTGTCCCTCTGTTCTGCCAACCTGATGGGAACTTTCCCAACCACCACCCAGATCCTCTGAAACGTGAAAATCTCGTCTCCCTCATTGAGACAGTAAAACGAGAAAAAGCCGATGTAGGTTTCGCCTTTGATGGGGATTCCGACCGAATAGGAGTTGTCGATGAGAAGGGTTCTGTAGTATGGGGAGACACACTCATGGCCTTATACTGGAGAGAAATCTTGCCTAAACATCCAGGAGCTGATGCTATCATAGAAGTAAAATGCTCTCAAGCCCTTGAAGACGAGATCCGTCGCTTAGGAGGAAAACCTCTTTATTATAAAGCTGGGCATTCCCTTATTAAGGCGAAAATGAAAGAGATAGGAGCTCTTTTCGCAGGCGAGTTGTCTGGACATATGTTCTTTGCCGACGAGTTTTATGGCTTTGATGACTCTTTCTACGCAGCTGGCCGCCTCCTGCGCATCCTCTCAAATGATCGCCGAACTCTGTCTGACATGCTTGTAGATTATCCCATTTATTACAGTACTGCAGAGATTAGAGTAGACTGTCCCGATAATAAGAAATTTCAAGTCATCGAAAAAATTAAAGAGGAAGCTCTTAAAGAGTACAAAGCTATCACTATCGATGGAGTACGAATTTTATATCCTCAGGGATGGGGTTTGGTAAGGGCTTCTAACACCCAGCCCGTGTTAGTGACAAGATGCGAGGGCAAGACAAAAGAAGATCTGGACTTTATTACGCAAGACATGAAAAAACGCATGATAGCAGTAGGAGTTTCCGATTTTCAGTGGACGTACTAATTTGAAAAAGGAAAGGGCATTTTTCATGCCCTTTCCTTTTTTAAACTTTCTCTTTCCACAATAAATAGCCTTCGTTTATATAAGGAACGATACATCCCTTTCTCTCAAGAAAAGATAAATAGGCAGCAATAGTAGCGCTGTTCAGCACATATTGAATAGAATCCATTTCTATGCCCCATTCTCTGGCCAATGCTGCAAGAATCTCCTCTCTGGAATGAGGAGTTTTACAAAGATTCAATACAGCCTCACTTAAATATTTAACGCCCTTTCGATTGGCTTCCACCAAAGAGGTAATATTTTGAACCGGCTTGGCATGGCTTGGTACAAACCAATTAGCTTCTGACATCTGAAGCATATCTAGCGTTCGAAGAACCCCTTCTACGTCCATAGAGACTATAAAACGATATTTCTCTATAATCTCTTGGGAAAAGACGCTATCGGCTACATAAAAAACTCCGTCTCTCGACTTTAATCCTACCATATTGAGAAAATGACCTGGAAGCCCCACAACCTCAAGCTCTGTGCCAGGAACCATTTCACCAGGGTGAATAACATGAGTGACCTTCGACGGCTCTGCTTCAAGGAATTTTCCTCGAATAGCATTAAATGGGTACGCTCCCCATAAAAGAAAAGGTTCGAGATAAGGATTTTGTGTCAAAACATTTTCAAGAGAGCTTGTTATAATAGCGCAAGAAGTTTTTTTCTGGAGATAAGCATTCCCTCCTATGTGGTCAGCATTGGAGTGAGTATTAATAATTCCATGGAGCGTCAAATTATGCTCTTGCAATAATTTAAATAATCTTCGCCCAGATGTCTCATCCCCCCCACTATCTATAAGGAAACAACCGCCATTCCCATCTTTCCATAACCCTATATTCACTCGCCCTGGGATAAAGCAACTCTGCGCTGTCAATTCTCGTATCTCCATAAGATATAAAACCTCCTTTCGAGTATATTCTAATACTTTGCTTTTTCTTTTCTCCATGCTAGAATGTTCTAGCTAATGGTTCGAACCAATAAAAAATAAATCATAGATGGTTCGAAAGGGCTATTTCAGGAGGTGCGTAGAATGGATAGCAAAAAACTGAAAAAAGCCATAAAGAGCGGACATGTAAAACAGCGTAACGAACAGACAGATGCTTTTGCCAACGCTATGGTAGATCTTAATCATGAATTATATCGGTGCCGATACGATTCATAGTTCATAGCTTGTTTTTTCGTGTTTTTACAAACAGGAGGGGCCTTGAGGCCCCATTTTTTATGCCTTTCTTCATTCTTGAGTACATGTTTTTCAATTTTTTTTCAGAAAAACGTTTGCTAGTAACCTAAAGTTGAGTTATAATGCCCGCGTTAAACAGGAGGTGAAGATTATTGCAAACTGCAATAGAAGTAAAAAATTTACATAAATCCTTCGGAGACCTTCATGTGTTGCAAGGAGTCTCCATGTCTGTTAGTGAAGGAGAGGTCGTATCTGTCATCGGCCCGAGCGGCTCAGGGAAGAGTACGTTGGCCCGGTGTATTTGTCGTCTCGAAGATATCAATGAAGGAGAGATTTACCTTTATGGGCAACGTGTCGACGGAGGGAAACACTCGAATAAAGAATTAGCGAGTCTTGTGGGAATGATCTTCCAGCAGTTTAACCTCTTTCCCCACCTTTCAGTTCTTGATAATATTACACTATGTCCTATTCAAATCAAGGGGATGAAAAAAAGCGATGCAGAGGAACTGGCTGTTCGTCTTCTGGAACGAGTAGGGCTCGGAGATAAAGTTCAAGCCAAACCTGCACAGCTTTCTGGAGGGCAACAACAACGGGTAGCCATAGCTAGGGCTCTGGCTATGCAGCCTAAAATTATGCTTTTTGATGAACCTACCAGTGCTCTTGACCCTGAGCTTGTAGGCGAAGTGCTTGATGTTATAGCACAGCTCGCCGAGACAGGAATGACTATGATGATTATTACCCATGAAATGACATTTGCCAAAGAGGTCTCTGATAAAATTGTCTTCATGGCTGATGGGAATATAGTGGAAGAGGGAACCCCCAGTGATATTATGACGAGGCCTTCTCACCCAAGGACGCAAGCATTTTTACAGCGCATGCTTGCCCATTTCGGAGAAGAAATACCTGAACGGGGAGGCGAATGTTAATGACCCTGGATTTTACGGCTATTACTCCATATTGGCACATGTTTTTGACGGGGGCATCCATCACGGTAAAAGCTTCTATGTTAGCTGTGATCTTTGGAGCCATTATAGGCGTGTTTGTAGGAGCTTTACGGGTTGTACCCTTCACACCCTTAAAATCTTTAGCAGCAGCCTATATTTATGTAATACGAGGAACACCCCTTTTAATTCAGCTTTTCCTCATCTATTTTGGATTACCCTCCCTTGGCATTAATTTACCCGCTTTTGCTGCCGGGATTATTGGACTCTCCATCAACTCTGCAGGATATGTTGGAGAAATTGTTCGAGGTGGGATAGAGGCAGTCCCCAAGGGACAATGGGAAGCAGCAAAAGTATTAGGTCTTTCTTATCTGGGGACTATGCGCTATATTATTCTGCCTCAAGCCATACGGAATATGCTTCCAGCTTTCGGGAATGAATTCGTAACACTTATAAAAGAATCGTCACTTCTATCTACATTGGCCATCGCCGATTTGACCATGGTAGGGCAACAAGTTCGAAGCGTTACGTATGCATCTTTTGAGACATTTATAATGGTAGGTCTTATCTACCTTTTCCTCACCAGCTTTACAAGCCTGGGTCTCCAGTTTTTGGAGAAACGCTGGCAAGTCCGATAAGAGATAAAATAGGGGAAGGAACATTGCAATTCCTTCCCCTATTTTGTTTAGTTCGGATACGTAGTAGCCTGTCTTTTTCTGCCATAATACTCCATTTCCCTCATCGCTTCCCGAGCTTCTAAATACCCCCACGACGCAGATATAATCTCCCGTATTGACAACTTTCCTTTTTCCCTCAGCTCATTCCACAAAGGCAAGGGCAGATAAAGCCACACACGGAAGATGGTTTCAGTTTTATCCAAAGATTGTTCCGATAAAATAAGGTATCCAGTTCGACTAAAGAGAACTACCGGGCGAGAACGTTGAGACGTCATGCGCTGTAGATCATCAAGAGTGAAAGAGAGTGTTTCAAGCTCAGCCATATCCTTTCCTCCCGGCAAATCTGTAAGAGAAAACCAGATCTGGGGTTGATGACTCTGATCGCTAAAAGCACCTCCAGCACTCTTAAGCCATGTCTTAATTCGCGCTACTGAGGAATAATCATTTCGAGCTAAAGCGAAACGAACACCCCAATAGGCCTGTTTGACAGATTGGTCTCTTTCTATAAGTTCTAGAATAAAATGTTCATCTTGCAAGGTTTCTTCTGTTAAAAGATCGACCATGTCGTTACGAAGCAACCCTTTAAGAATGAGTATCGCTGGTACATGCTCGCCAGGAGGTTCCATCTGCCCTAACAAGCTCCTCCGAAGCTCGGACACTATCTCCGCACTAAGAAAAATAGTATGAAGGCTCTCTACAGCCAGAGAAAGGGGTTTATTTTGGTACAAAAAGACCTCAGTCATCTCCACATCCCCTAATTTGCCCCATACCCATTTTTCATCGTTAAGGATAGAGGAAGATCCAATAAGGATCCTATTATATGGCAGGAGGAGAACGACCCGTGGAGCATCAGTTTTTGGAAGACCAGGCACTGTCATCGTATCCGGAAGCCTGACGATGTTGCCCGAAGACATCAGCTCATAGATCACTATTACCCCCTCCTTTCTCTAAAAAGCATACCACGAGGGAATAATCTTATCAAGGTAAAGAGGTGTGCCAACGTCGATGGAGCCAGAGCCACTGCTCCGGATGGCGATATACCATCTTCTCTATGACGGTATCGGCAGTAAGGGTAATAGCTTCTATTCTTTCTTTACGCTTCCCTTCCTCTGGAAGAAGCAGCGGAGGAGAGACAATGATTTGATGGTGAAAGGGAGCAATGCGATAAGAAATAACAGGCACAATGGGAACGTCAGCCATAAGAGAAATAGCAGCCGGTCCGTTGACAGTAGAGCATTTTTTCCCTAAGAACGTTGAAGAAATGCCGGAAGGACCGCCATCCTGATCGGCAAGAAGACCAAGAAAAGCCCCCGATTGCACTAATCTCACAGCCTCTTTCATTATGAATCTCTTTTTAAGGGTTCGAAGTCCTACGCGAGAGCGGTATTCTTCAATTAAATCTGCAATATCACTATCATCGGGATCTCGTACCACCGCATAGAGAGGGTATCCTCGCTGACAAAGCCATGCAGCCAACAACTCCCAGTTTCCCAAATGAGCTGTAAGAATGACCGCTCCTTTTTGCCGCATGAACAAGTCTTGGAGGATACTTTCTCCTTCTATATCTACAACCCAATCAAGAGCCTGACGGGGGTTATCTACCAATACAAGATACTCCGAAAGCATCCAGGCTATATGATTGTACACACCTGAAAGAGTTTCATTACGCCAGCTTTCTGATGACGGGAAAGAGGAATTTTCCATATTAGAAAGTGCTACTCCCTTTCGAGGGGCAATAGAACACAAGAGACGATGAACTAGTTTGGCCATCGCTGTGGCACGCCAGCCTGGGGCAGCGCACTTTTGAAATATTTTTAACAAAATAGAACCAGAGCTCACTTCAATGCACCATCCAGTTGAGAGTAAATTTTAAGAAGGGCGTCCACACTCTCTTGAGGCGTCCACACGTTAAGAAGGCAATTTCGGGCTTTTACAGCCGTGTTTTTCCCCTGAGAAGAGAAAGAAGAGAAAAGAATTTCTTCAAACAAAAGAGGGCCGTCAGAAGATTTCTGAACCCTCACATACCCTTCAGAGCCTAAAAGTCGGTCGAGAAAGGCAGAAGGGGGGCTCAAAACGGGAACACCGAGAATAGAAGCTTGTGCTGCCAGCAAAGCCAAAGAGGGGTGATCTGATAAAAGCAACAACACTCCCCCTCTCTGACCCATAAGCGGCAATATATATGAAGAGTGAGAAAGAGTTTTTCCAGGCCACTCTTGCTGTTTGGGAAATGGCACTTTAAAAATGGGCATATTTTGGTTCAAGAGGATAGATAACCAATAGCCAGTTGCTTCATTAGGGACGCCGGCTATAAAAAGAGCCGGTGCCCCGCTACATTTAAAACCCTCTTCAGCTAAAGCCCATGAAATTTTTGATTCAAAAGCAGGTGGTATAAAAAAACTTTTTTGGGAAAGCCCCCGGTAAGAGGCCTTCAATCCGCTCGTGCTCTGAATCGTTTTGGCGTGGACACCAACAAGAGGCCACCAGGGAGGTGGTGTCCCCCATACATGCCAAATCCTTCCCTTCGTCGCAAACAGCAACGCTTTATCTCTCCATGAGAGAGAGGACCATAATTCTGGCGTTGAGAAATCTAACCATTGGTCATTTTTAAGAGCAAAGAACCTGAAGTAAGGTAAACGCCCCCGAAGCTCTCTCACAAGGGAACCAATGACTGCCAATTCCCAAACAGGCAGAGAGCTTGTAAGAAGCCAAACAAGAGAGTCCCCACACATGTTCACACGCAACACCGCCGAAGCTAATGTTTCACTTCCAGAAGATGGAATCGCTTCTTGCCAAGTCTCACAAAAACAAAACGCTCTGCTATAAGATGCTCCTCATCTATTACGGTGTTTTCGTCAGAAACTCGTTCTCCATTAAGGTAGACTCCTCCACCTCGAATAAGACGTCTAACTTCTCCCTTGCTTTGACATGCTCCAGAAGAAGCCAAAACATCAACAAGAGAAAGTGGCAACCTTTCCGTTATCATGCTGCTAGGAACTTCTCCTGCCAGCATCTCCATAAGCTCTCCCGTCATTTCATCGTGGGACACATCTCCACCAAAGAGAATCTCACTGGCTTGACGAACAGTTTCTGCTGCGTGAGTGCCGTGGACAAGAGAGGTTACTTCCCATGCTAGCCTTTTCTGAGCCTCCCGCTGCTCTGGTGACTGTTCATGCTTCTTCATGATGTCATGAATCTCTTCTAGAGGAAGGAAAGTAAAGAACCGTAACAGACGATCTACCATTTCGTCCTCGGTATTGATCCAGAACTGGTAGAAACGGTATGGGGACGTTCGCTTCGGGTCAAGCCATACCGCACCGCCCTCTGTTTTACCAAACTTGGTTCCCGAGGAATTCAATAGTAAGGGGTTCGTCCAACCAAAAACCTGGTCTCCTGTACATTTTCGAATTAAATCAATACCTGAAACGATATTCCCCTGCTGATCGTTCCCGCCCATTTGCACACGACACTTGTAGGTCTTTAGAAGATGCATAAAATCGTAAGCTTGCAGAAGTGTATAAGAAAACTCTGTGTAGGAGATACTTTTTTCTGGGTCCGCCAATCTTGATTTCACATGTTCTTTGTTAATCATATAATTAACAGAAAAATATTTTCCCACGTCTCGCAGGAAATCAAGGACAGTTATATGCTGCAGCCAATCGTAGTTATTTACGATAATTGCCGAATTCTCGCCACAATCAAAATTCATAAAATGTTCGAGTTGTTTCCGTACACCCTCTATGTTTTTTCTCACCATATCGGGAGAAAGGAGATTACGTTCCTTGCTTTTTCCTGAAGGATCTCCAATCATACCTGTCCCACCACCAGCAAGACAGATCGGGCGATGGCCTAAGCGTTGAAGCCAGCTCAATGTCATAATAGGGATCAAATGGCCTACGTGAAGACTGTCTGCCGTAGGATCGAAACCCACATATGCCGTGAGCATCTCTTTACTATTAAACAAGTCTTCCAATTCTTCTGGATGACTGCTCCATTCGATTAGACCCCGTTCCTGAAGAACGTGGAAAGCATTTTCCATTGCACTTTTCCTCCTATACTTCCTTTATATATTTGAGTCGTTCTCAAGCGTTTCGCTCTTCGCGGGGAACGACCATCGTACATGCCCCTCGTGAATATTTGGCATAACTATAGATATTTCACCTACTTTTCGAAGGTTTGCAGCAATCTGAGCAAGCTCTTCAGCACTATGCCCTACTTCACTTCCCATTTTCCCCGCTAAAGCGGAAGCCCTTGCTATCATTTCCAAAGCTTCTGCCAAACGTTGACCGTCGCCATATAACCACGCAAAAGCTTCAGAAGTCCCTTTGAGGGAAGGGATTACAATACTTGCCTTTCTCCCTTCCTTAACATCATTTTTCTGGATCACACCAAAGGCTGCCAAATTATCATTTGCCACTCCTACAATAGTAAAGGGAATGTCTGTAGTTCCCCCTGCGGGGAATCCTTCAAGAGGATGAACAGAGGGAACAAGCATTCTCCATTCCTGATCCCAAAATGCTTCTGCTAATTTTTGCCCTACCGCACCTCGCTCTGGGAATTGGACAAGAAAACCAGGGAGGGTGAAAAAGAGGATTTTGCTGTTTCCCCCTACAGTTAAAGAAACTGGACCTTTCAGCAAGGAGAATAGTTCTTGCTGTGTTAGAGGGAAATCTGCTGATATTTCACTTAAGATCTCTTCTTCTATAGGGAGCCCCTCCATGTTAGGAAGATTAATCCCTGCGGCAAAAACAAGAGGCTCAGGAATAATCATTCGATAATCCCATCGAGAAGTGGAAAGACTTCCCAAAATTTGAGATGGGATCAGAGCTTCAATTCCAGAAATTTTCCATTTAAACTCTCCCCGCTCGCTATTTTCTACCCATGACGCGTCTAAAGCACACGGGACGAGGGTAACATCAAAACCGTCCAAAGAAAGAAGCTGAGAAAGCAGGCCTCCATCATAAAAACGGAAGTGGTTTTTCCAGTCACGGCTCACTTTCCAATCGGTTTTAAACTTCTCTTCTTCATTTTTTAGAATAATTTTCATATGACCCAAATCTTCTAGCGATGTGGAAAAAAGGGATAAACCACCATCTACAACAACATAAAGAGAAGGCATATCTTTTCCCCAATCTAAGCGAGTCGTACCTTTTTCATCTCGAACCAAAGAAATAGCATCTTTCAAAGAAGACCATTCTTCGGGAATTGCTCCTTTTTCCAGACTCTGAGTTGTTGTAAGATTAAAAAGAGCCGCAGCGTAAAGGTGGGGCTGATTGTCTCGCCACGCAACAAGACACGCTCCCTGGCGAGAGTAGGAAAGAAACGGAGACACGGATTGAGTTACTTGCAGGAAAGGCCGAGCCTGCTCTGCTTCTTCCATAAGATCGCTGGGAATAGGAAAAGAAAAAACCTTCCCCTCTCCTTCTACGTATACATAAGGTGTAGACGCTTCAGGCGTTGGGATGGGTGCAGAAACAGTGCGCTGTTCAGGTTGCCTTCCTATAAATAGAATAGCAAGCCCGATAATGACAAAACACGAAATGAAAGCACCCCAAAAATAAAGTCCTTTTCTCATTTTTCTCCCTCCCAGCTATGGAAATCAACCTTTCTATCATAGACTTAAAAGAGCAACATGACCAGAAAGGGGATAATATTTTATACTTCTTTCTCCTCAAATATGCCAGTTTTCTGTTCAGCTGTTTCTAACAAAACAATCGTAGACTGAAGGAGAGGCAAAAGAGGTTCCGGTTCCTTCACTTCCTCTGATTTTGCCCGAATAGAAGCTGCCAGCTCTACTATATCGGTGAGAAGATCATTCATCTGATCCAGACTCTTTATGCGCGGGACAGCTGCCGGAATTGAGATGGATGTCTCTATGCCCTTAAGTGGCGTAAGCTCGAACTCTTCTCCCACTACTGGCGCCATGGCTTGCAGGCCTCTTTCCTTAAGAGCTCCTACGAGAGCCATAGAAGATTTCGGCTCTCCATGGGTAATAAAGAAAACAGGGCGGTTCTCAAAATTTCCTGCCCATGCAAGAAGGTCGTTTTTATCTCCATGAGCGGAAAAACCATTGATCGTATGAAGTTTTGCTTTTACGTTCAATTCTTCTCCTGCAATACGCAATGTTTTTTCCCCATCAACAAGTCGACGTCCGATTGTTCCGCGTGCTTGATACCCTACAAAAACCACTTGATTATGAGGATCCCAAATGCCGTGTTTTAAATGATGAACTATACGGCCACCATTGCACATGCCGCTACCTGCCATTACTATCGCATGTTTTATGTCGTTAATTTGACGAGAATCTTCGACGCTCTCTACATATTGAAGATGTTTTGGCGAGAAGGGGTCATCCCCTTCTTTTACATGTCCTTGTATTTCTCGCGACAGAAGACTTAAGTGGTGATTATAAATTTCAGTCGCTTTCACTCCCATAGGAGAATCGAAAAATATAGGAACACCATCTCGAAGAATCCCCTCTTTTTGAAGGAGCATCAGCTCAAAAAGAATACGTTGTGCTCGATCAACAACAAAAGTGGGTATCATCACTTTTGCCCTAGATCTTAAAGCCTCTTTGATAACACTACGAAATTCAGCTCGTGTCTCATCGTTAGAGCGGTGGAGCCGATCTCCGTAGGTCGATTCTATGACTACATAATCTGCCCGAGAAATAATGGCAGGATTTCTCTCCATAACCGTCTCTTGCGGTCCGAGATCGCCGCTAAAAACAATCTTTACCTCATCTCCATCCTCTTGCAACCATATTTCGAGAATAGCGCTGCCAAGGATATGTCCGGCATCTCTAAATCTCACGGAAATATGAGGAGCCACTTCTATCTTATCATCGTATGTAGCAGGAGAGAGCAATTGGGAAGCTCTTTCTGCATACTCCTGAGTATAGAGAGGTTCTACAGGTGGAAGACCTTTTCTGGCATTTTTCCTCGTCTTCCATTCTGCTTCTTCCTTCATAAGCCTTACAGAATCTTGCCATAAGACATTCACCAGTTCTACAGTAGGAAGAGTAGCCCATATTTTTCCTTTAAACCCTCTTTGGACAAGGAGGGGTACGCGTCCAGAGTGATCAATATGAGCATGGGTAAGAAGAACAGCGTCGATACTTGATGGCACAAAGTCAAATTCACTTCTGTTCTTCGTATCCTCTCCCCTACCCTGATACATTCCACAATCTACTAGAATTCGGCTTTTCCCACATTCGATCAAATAGTTAGAACCAGTAACTTCTCCTGCAGCACCTAGAACCTTTAATCTCATTCTATTCGTCCCTTTCGGGGCTGCCTCCTTTCGTTTCATCAAGGATCTCTTCTCGCTTATAAGGAACAACGCATTGGAGCAACGTCCCCTGCCCGGGTGCTGAAACGACATGAAAGTCTCCCTTTAATGTCGTGATACGTTCCATCATGTTCGCTAAGCCTCGATGCCCCTTTAAGAGGAGTTCTTCAAAAGTCTGGTTCAACTCAAAACCTATGCCATTATCTTGGATGTTAAAATGGATAAAAGATCCCCTGGGAAAGATCTCTCCATGTACAGACGTAGCCTGACCGTGACGCACTGCATTAGAGACCGCTTCCTGAAAAATTCTGAAAAAAGCAAGAACTATTTCAGAAGATAAGCTCAGATCTTCATCTACATCGATAGTTACATCTATTCCGTTATGTCTAGCCAGCCGATCAGCTAGTTCTGTAAGGGCATGTTCTCCGCCGAGCTCAAGCCATGGTGGAGAAAGAGAGTCACACATCTCTCTCATTTCACGTACCGCCATTTGCGCTGCTTCTTCCGCCAATTTTAAATGAGTCTGTCCTACCTCTCCGCATAGATTCATATCAAAAAGGCGCATTTGTTGGATCATAGCTGTAATATCCTGAAGAGGTCCGTCATGGATCTCTCTGGCAATCCTCTTCTTTTCGTCTTCCTGGACACTGACAATATCATGAACATATCGGTTCCTCAAATCGTCTCGCTCAATAGCTGCCTTGGCCAATCTATACAAGGCCCGGCGAAGACGACCCAGTTCAAAAACAGCTTGAGGATCATCTGGCTCAGGCAATTCTTTCCCCCATACAAGGGAATCTACCTCTATCATCATCCGACGAAGAGGCAAAATAAGCCACCGCCACATTGCCCAGACAGCGATAAGGCTTGTAAGGGTCATAAGAACAATGAGCACAGGCCAAATATGACCGAAGCGAAGCAACGGTCCAATAAGCTGGCGCCAAGCCACCGCCGCAATAACCAAACGGCTCCCTTCATCAATAGGGTATACAGCAATAGTATAGCGATCTCCTTGCCGATCTCGCACCTCCACAGCACGGCCGATAGGAATACGTGGATCCCAAATAGCTGCGAGATTACTCACTCCGGGAGAAGCCATGAGCACTTTACCGTCAGGAGTTATAACTGCGATCCATCCAGGAAGAGAAGGACCCCATGAAAAGACTTTAAGCTGTCTGAAAATAGAGGGATACATTCCCCCTCCCCCCCAAAAAGGAGAATCTAAATTCAGCCACGACGCTACATTTTCTGCCAAATCCTCTACATAGGACCGAGTAACAGCCTCCATAGCCCATTCCTGATGTATCATGGCCACACTGGAGACCACCAGCACGGCCAGCGTGGGGAGGGTAACAGCCAAAATAAGGAGAAGAAGCAGATGACGCCTCATTCCAGCAATTCCTCAAGGGTTACAACTCCGTACTTCAAAGCAAGAAGTAAAGCTTCCGTCTTATTCCTCGCTCCTAGCTTATCGTAAATTGAAGCCAGGTGAGTTTGTACCGTCCGCTCGCTAATAAAAAGTTCAGAGGCCACCTCCTTACTTGAAAGGCCTTTCGAAGCAAGGACTAACACTTCTCTTTCTCGGGAAGATAGGGATTCGGGTACTAACTCTCTATCCCCTACAACTGTAGCTACTTCTGAATCAAGGTACAATCCTCCCTGTACCACTGTTTGTATAGCTCGTATTAATTCCTGGGGAGTAGCCGTTTTTAACACGAACCCCCTGGCCCCAGCCCGAAGAGAGGCCACTACATACTGATGCGCATCATAGGACGTAAGCATGATAGAAAATACTGGAAGTTTTTCTTCCTTAATACGGCGAGCTATAGAAACTCCGTCCTCTCCAGGCATTCGTATATCGAGAAGCGCTACATCAGGTTTAAGCTGAGAGATAAGCTCCCAAGCTTCTACGCCATCTTTTGCCTCTCCCACTAACTCTATGGATTTTTCCTGTTGAAGATAAGCAGAGAGTCCAGCCCGAGTAAGCGGATGATCGTCCGCTAAAACCACACGTATAGACATAATATAGTCCCTCCAAGGTCAATATATCTCATTTTTCTATCATAGCGAAATGACCCTTTTTGACAATCGGTGAAGTAGCTGAACTCTCTATACGACTTTTACACCTCTAGGGAGCCCAGCCCAAGTTCCTCTTCTATAGGTTGCAACGCACTGATCACTCCATCAATAAGCTCATCTATGACTACATCCAGCATTTCAGCACCTTTTAGAATAACATCCCGATTCACGCCTCGAGCAAAAGCCTTGTCCTTCCATTTTTTCTTCACTGATTTCACGGTGAGGTCTTGCAAAGATTTAGATGGGCGAACGAGAGCTGCCGCTATAACAAGGCCAGTGAGTTCATCAACAGCGTATAAGGTTTTTTCCATAAGAGATACAGGTTTCACATCTGATACCATTCCCCAGCCATGTGCCTTCACCGCTCTCACAATATCTTCTGGGTACCCTTTTGCTTCAAGCCAAAGAGCTCCTTCGTGGGTATGCCTTTCCGGTGTATCCTGAGTTCTTTCCCAATCTATATCATGGAGCAGCCCAACGACCCCCCATTTTTCCATATCAGCGTCTGCCTTTCTCGCAAAATATCGCATTGCAGCTTCAACAGCTAAGGCGTGTTTGATATGGCTTTCATCCTTATTATATTCTCGCAACACATTCATGGCCTCTTCACGACTTACAGACACAATGCATACCTCCCCATATTCTCTTTTTCATATTTACATAAGTCACTCCTAAGCTCTCTGTCGCAAAAAGGCCTTAAGAGCGACATCCATCTCCTGGAAAACATCTTCAGAGAGCTGGCATACTTCCATTGAAGCCTCGGATCGTAATTGCACCGCTAAAGCATCGGGATAGGGGTAGACAAACACGATTCGCTTGATGCCAGCATTAATTATTGCTTTTGTACAAAAAGAGCAAGGTTCGTGAGTACAGTAAAGCACGGCCCCATCCGTACTCGTTCCTACTGCCGCCGCCTGAGCAATAGCATTAATCTCTGCATGAGAGCCACGGCAGATCTCATGGCGCTCTCCCGAAGGAATGCCAAGCTGCTCACGAAGACATCCCACCTCAGAACAGTGAGGAACACCTTTAGGAGCCCCATTATAGCCAGTACTTATAATCTGAAGATCTTTTACAATCACAGCTCCTACTTTACGACGCAGACAAGTCCCTCGCGTTGCAGCTACAGCAGCAATCATCATAAAATAAGAATCCCAGTCTGGACGAAAATACGTCATCATATCCTCCACGTTTTGTTTAAAATCTTTATTCTTGATCGACATTATATCATTGCGAATATATACCCACGGGTATCAGTCACTATGGTACTATCATATTAATATAAATTCGATGGCAAAGAGGTGAACTTGTGATAAATAACAGTCTTCATATTCTCAAAGATCGTCGCGTTCTTTCATGGTGCCTTTATGATGTAGGAAACTCAGCTTTCGCGACTACCATTATGGCCGCAATTCTTCCCGTCTATTTCAAAGAAATCGCCACGCCATTTCTCTCTGGAAACTTGCCCACTATTTATTGGGGGTATACATCAGCCATCGCCCTTCTTTGCAGTGCCCTTGCAGCTCCCTTTCTCGGAGCTTTAGGGGATGTTGGCCAAATGAAAAAGAAAATGCTTCTTTTTTTTACCCTCCTTGGCATTCTCGCTTCCTGTGCTCTGTTTTTTACAGATCATGGCGATTGGTTCCTCACTCTTGTCTTCATGGCAATTGGAACGATAGGTTTTTCCTCCGCCATCATCTTTTATGATGCACTCCTTCCCCACCTCATTCCTCATCATTACATTGATATGGTTTCGTCTCTAGGATATGCTTTAGGGTACTTGGGTGGTGGTATTTTACTGGCACTCAATATTGTTATGATTTACATTTGGCCCGGTACTTTCGGCCCTCGACTTTCTTTCTTGTCAGTAGCCATATGGTGGGCAATTTTTACCCTTCCTCTTTTTCTTCACGTACCAGAACCACTCACAACGCACCATACTGTTTCTTACTCCCAAAACGTGGCAAAAGAGGCTATTCTGCGGCTGGGAAAAACATTTGTAGGGATTCGGAAATACCCTGATCTTTTTAGATTCTTGATAGCTTTCTGGCTCTACAATGATGGCATTGGAACAATGATACACATGGCTGCTATTTATGGGGCTCAAGTAGGAATTTCCATGATCCATCTCGTAGGCGCTCTTCTTTTAACCCAATTTGTTGGCGTGCCTTTCTCCATTTTTTTTGGAAGACTCGCATCTCGCATAGGGAGCAAAGAGGCTATTCTCGTTGGACTTTTCGGATATACGCTCATATCTGTGGGGGCTATTTTTCTTGCTACGCCATGGCATTTTTGGCTCCTCGCTTTTGCAGTGGGAACAGTACAAGGTGGAACTCAAGCTATGAGCCGCAGCCTTTATGCTCGCATGCTGCCCCCTTCCAGAAGTGCCGAATTTTTTGGTTTTTACGATATTTCCAGCAAATTTGCTGGAGTCCTCGGCCCCTTTTTATTTGGTTTTATTACGCAGATAACCCATTCAAGCAGAATTGGGATCGCTATTTTGGCTTTAACTTTCGTAGCTGGAGCCATAATCTTGCGGAAAGTAAATGTTATGAGAGGAATTCACAACGCTTCTCTGCAATAACGCTACACATATCTCAGAAAAGAAGGGGGTGTCAAATCTGTTATATTTTCTTGTTGTTTCTACGGGAGGAACTATTGCTTCAGGAGAAGGAAGAGAAGGTCTTACTCCCACTATGACAGGACATGATTTATTGAAGTATGTCCCATCTCTCTCCCAGTTAGGAGAGATAGACGTTCATGACCTTTTATTTAAAGACAGTTCAAATATGTCTCCCCTAGACTGGAAACGTATCGCTATGTTCCTCATTGCTCAAGAAAAAAGATATGACGCTTTTATTATTCTTCACGGCACCGACACTATGGCATATACAGCATCTGCTCTCTCTTTTATGATTGCTAATTTCACCAAGCCAGTAGTAATAACAGGTTCCATGCAACCCATTACTCAGCCAAATACAGATGCTATTGATAATATTTATTCGTCCTTCCTCTTCGCAGCAGAGATGATACGGCTACGGCAACGAGGGATTACCATAGCTTTTGGCGGCCAGCTTATACACGGACCTCGTTCCCAAAAAATCCTAAGCCACGACTATACTGCCTTTACGAGTATTAATTATCCTCATCTAGGCCATATAGAAAAAGGGGAGGCCATTTTAACTCATCGCCCAAGCCTTCTTACCCCATTATTTCATCAGAAAGAATATGAGACATTTGAGCTTGAAACATCGGTTTTTCTCCTCACTCTTTTCCCGGGGTTTCGTGCCAGGTACCTTGAGTATATTGTCAACATGGAGCCTAAAGCCATTGTCATAGAGGCATTGGGCTTGGGTGGCGTTCCACATCTTGGAGAGAGCCTTCTTCCACCGCTTAAACTTTCTCAAGACCTGGGGATACCTGTAGTAATAACCACTCAATGTGTTTACGGCGGAGTAGATCTCAATGTATATGAAGTAGGGAGAAAGACTCTTAAAATGGGAGTCATTTCGGGGAAAGACATGACCCGAGAGGCCATCATCACAAAGCTTATGCTCCTATTGTCCTACGTAGAACCTTACAATGTGGAAAAATGGCTTCATACAAACTTCTGCGATGAAATTACTCTTCCTTAAATGGCTATCCTTGGCAGAGCTCGACAAGTTCTGAAATATCGAGCTCTGCTCGGATCCCAAAGCGAGTCAAGGCAAAATCATAACGAACAGGATCATCTGGAGCTATGGTCCGGAAAGCATCTGTAATCTCTAAAACTGTCTTGAAATCTGCCTGCTTTCTTCGAGTGAGTCCCAACGAAAGAGCAATTCGATGCATATGGGTATCTACAGGAACGAAGAGATCTGCAGGAGAGAGAACCTGCCATCCGCCAGGATCCACCTCGTCTTTTCTCGTCATCCATTTCAAAAAAAGAAAAAAACGCTTACATGCACTGCCTTGAACAGGCGAAGCGAGAAGTGATCCATACCCCACTGCGCTCTTAAGTTTTTCAGCAAAGTTTGTAATGCCACGTAAAGGATCATTTCCT
Organism: Aminobacterium mobile DSM 12262; assembly: GCF_000526395.1. Lineage (NCBI taxonomy): Bacteria > Thermotogati > Synergistota > Synergistia > Synergistales > Aminobacteriaceae > Aminobacterium > Aminobacterium mobile. Next base: position 412,877 of record NZ_JAFZ01000002.1, read on the forward strand.
TCAAGAAGAGCTTCTTCCAAACAAAATTCCAGGCGCTCGTAACACCGCAATAGTTTTCCAATGCCATTAAGAAAAGTTACCAATTCTTCCCCCGTAGTAAAACGGTGTTTAAAAGAACCGTATAAAGAGGTAAGCTGCTCCTTATTGGCAGCACGAAGAAAAGCCGCTGGACTATCCCCGAGAGGTACAAGCACTTTTGTTACGCTCTTTAATATTTGTTGCACCCTGCCATAAGCCAACGAGGAGGCAATAAGAGCTGTTACTTCGCGATCTGCCAAATTTTCATAACGACGGGGGAATTCTACAGGATCTGGATGAATTAATTCCTCTTTCGTATATGAAGTATAAATAGCTTCCAACACTGAACGGCACTCTTTAGGAGATCTGCCCTTGCTAAAGAATGCACATTTATTACTTTTGCTTTGTATTGGCTTCATATATAGCGCCAGCAATAGCTATTCCCATCTCGAAACATGGCTGTAGCTCCCCTTCCCTGGGAACATACCTAATCTTTACGCCAGGATGGACAATTTTAACTTTCATAGCTTCCAGTTCTTGATTTAAAAGCTTAACCGATTCGCAGCCCCAACCGTAGGAACCAAAAGCCGCCCCAACCTTCTTTATAGGACGAAGTCCCTTCACATAGCAGACAAGATCTGCCATGCGAGGTAAATATCCCGTATTAAGGGTGGGAGATCCTAAAGCTATTCCTCTTGCCTCCAACATTTCAGTTATGACATCACTATGATGACTCACTCGAAGATCCATAACTTCTGTCGATACTCCCCGGCTCATAAGCCCTTCCGCAACATGGCGCGCCATGGTCTCCGTACTATGCCACATAGTGTCATAAGCTACTACCGCCTTATCTTGGCACATTCCTTCAGCCCATCGTCGATATGCGGATACTACCTCCGGAACATGTTTTCTCCAGATAACGCCATGATCTGGTGCAATCATATCAATTTCTATATTCATAGCAGCTATTTCATCAAGTTTTTTGATCATAATAGGCGAGTACGGTAATAATATATTAGCGTAATATTTCGCCGTCTGATGCATCAGTTCGCCCCAATCAGCTTCATCATCAAATCGCTCACTCGACGAATAGTGCTGCCCAAAACCGTCATTAGAGATCAAAAGCCTATCTTCTTTTATGTAAGAGAACATGCTATCAGGCCAATGAAGCATCCGTGCCTCTAAGAAAGAGATTGTTTTCCCACCTAAATAAACCTCGTCTCCTGTTCCGACAATCTGCAGGGGCCATTGGCGCACTTGCTCTCCAAAATGCTCTTCTAAAGCTTCCTTACAGGGTTTTGAAAGAAAAATTTTCTCTGGCTTTACGAGATCCACAACCATAGGAAGACTCCCCGAATGATCCATCTCCGCATGGCTCACTACAATGTAATTAATTTTTTCAGGATCTATAACTTCACGAAGTCGCTGTACAAATTCGTCATAATGGGTTGTCTTGACCGTATCGAAAAGAACGTTTTTTTCGCTCCCTTTAACAACATAGGCATTATACGTGGATCCTTTCTCCGTAGAATAACCATGAAAATCCCGGAGCGTCCAGTCGAGCACCCCTACCCAAAACACTCCAGATTTAATTTCTAATGGAGCCATCATTATGTCCTCCTCTCTATTCTTTGGAATAGCTTTAATATATATACATTATTTTATAACGTTAAAAACAGCAGAAGGAGCTCTCTCAGGGGATTTCCCTTTTTTAATAGTATGGTAATCTGAGTACAAAAGCGGTTTCCCCTCTTTCAACACTGTTGCCGCTCGCACTTGTGCAATAAATAGTTTGTGCGTGAAAATATCTGTTACAGAAAGGACCTCCCCTTCTATGGAGGCCAAAGCATAATCTGTAACAACAGGGAGTCCAGATTCACTGATTGTGTATGAACAGGCATTAAATTTATCAAAATCTCTGCCGCAACGGAATCCAAAAACTCCAATAAATTTAAGGGGAGTAGCATCTTCCAGCACTGAAAGGGAAAAACGCCGACTTTTCTCTAACAACTCCGTAGTGTAATTGTCTTTATGAAGACATGCCGCAACACAAATTGGATCTCCTGTCAGTTGCATAAAAGCGTTGATAATCTGTCCGTTCTTTTTCTCTTCCCACTCTGTGCTCAAAATATACACACCGTAGCTTACCGTAAACAGCGCCCTCGGATCTATACTTTCAGCCATGCTTATTGCCCCCCTCTATTTAACACAAAAGGGCATGAGCAGTATCTGCCCAGCCCTTTTTTCTTTCAAATTATTCCTCCGGATTACTCTTCCTCAGCAGGATACACTCTGGCCCCAAGTTCTTTGTCGAGCATATAGACACCGTGCTTCGATTCAGAGAGGAACTCAAGTTTGTTAATAATTTCTTCCGCGTTTGCCTCCTCCTCTACCTGTTCTGTAACGAACCACTGAAGGAAGATCTGGCTTGCGTGATCTTTTTCTTCCATAGCCAGCTCTGTAAGGTCATTAATACGACGAGTTACGTAACGCTCGTGATCCAAAGCCGCCTTAAAAACATCAAGGCATGAGTTCCACTCAAAAGGAGGCTCCGCTATGGCCTGTAGCTTTACTCTCCCGCCGCGCTCTACTATATAGTTATAAAACTTCATTGCATGACCCTTTTCCTCTAACGCCTGAATCGTCATCCACGTAGCCATACCCCTTAAATTTTTCTCCTCAAAATATGCTGCCATAGATAGATAAAGATAAGAAGAGTACAGCTCGGCATTGATCTGATCATTCACAGCATCTTGCATTTTTTTCGATATCATCTTTATTTCCCTGCCTTCCATAGTCCGTGTATATTGCAATATTCTCTGCTTAATTCTGGCGTAATTTCATGAAATTCAGCTTCAGGAGCATCTCCTGGATTCAAGAATTGACGGTAAATTTTATCCCCTGAAATAACTTCAATCCATTCAATGTAATGCTCTGGTTTCATAGGATGGGGAACACTTCCTACCTTAACTTTTGATCCTTCAATAACTGGCACATGTTTCTCCGTCGAAGCATCAGCTGTTTGTTCCTCTAGAAGTTTCATCGGCTGATTGCAGCAAACAAGTTGCCCTGCTCCAGCGTGAAGTACTTCCACAACATTGCCACATAAATCACACTTATATACTTCTAACCTCTTCGTCATCGTCATTCCTCCTCTTGTATGATTTTTGTGTTTGAGATAACAAAAACTGCATACCTTTTCAGTAGAATTCTTTTTGATTATAACATTATTACCACAGCGATACCCTACCAAGTCACTAAACTTAATGTATTCACTAATAATATACGGAATATGGGTATATTTGTCAAGTTCAGAAGGACAGACCTACCTAACATTTTCGTCTTTAAAAACAGGGATTTTTAAAAAAACAGAGTAAAGAACTGGTACGATAATTAACGTCAAAGCCGTGGCAAAAGCCAAGCCAAACATAATAGTAACTGCCAGAGCAGAAAAGAGAATATCAAAATAGAGAGGGATCATACCTAAAACCGTGGTCATAGCTGCCATAAGAACAGGGCGTGCACGACTCATAGCTGAATCCACTATAGCTAAAAAGCCCTCTTTTCCTTCCCGTATTTCGAGATCGATCTGATCAATAAGCACAATGGCATTTTTTATGAGCATGCCAGCAAGGCTTAAGAATCCCAGGAGAGCCATAAAGTCAAAAGATTTATGAAAAAGAAGTAATCCCGCCGTTACACCAATAATGGACAAGGGGAGACAAAGAAGGATCATAATGGGTTGTTTAAACCCATTAAAAAGAACAATTAATATAGCGACCATGGCTAAAAAAGCAATAGGAATCATCCTCATAAGTCCACCTTGAGCTTTTTGAGAACTTTCATACTCGCCTCCCCAACTGAGGCTATATCCTAAAGGAAGAGAAATATTTTCCAGTTCGGGCTTTATACGAGCAAATAAAAGACCTGTTTTCCCAGAACGGGAATCACACTCTACAGAGAAAGTCCTCATACGATTTCGCCTATAAATAACGGGGTCTTCAGCTATGGTATCAATGCTTTTTGTAATCTGAGTTAAGGCTATATATTTTCTCATAAGGGGGCTCCACACTTCTACTTCTGGAAGTGCCCCCAGTCTCGCCCTATCCGCTTTAGGCAATCTAGCTATAATAGGGAGGAGTTTATCCCTCTCTCTGTATAAGCCTGCTTGTATACCCGAAAAGGACATCTCAAGGGCCAATGCTACATCTTGTCGTGTTAAACCAGCTTGTCGGGTTCGCACCTCATCAAGTACGGGACGAATAACCTTGACCCTTTCTCCCCAGTCGCTCCGGATGTTCATCGAATCGGGATCGTTCCTCATCATATAAAAAGCTTCTTCTCCTAGACGTCGTAAAACACGAGGATCGCCCCCTGTAAACCTCGCCTGTATTTTTGCACCTCCCCCTGTTCCTTTACTAAAGGAACGAATCCTGGGGTCGATATCTGGCATTTCTATATTCATGAAATTTTCCAGTTTACGACGTAAAGACTCTGCTGATTTCAAACCCTTAGCTTCCACTATCAAGTGTCCATAACTATCAGAAGAATCACTTGGCGTATAGGTGAGAATAAAACGAAGGGCTCCCTGTCCCACGTAGCTTGCTACAGAAACTGTCTCTGGCTGTTTCAAAACAAAAGCTTCAACTTTTTCTACCCCTCTCTGGGTCTCTTCTATATAAGCACCTCGAGGACGCCAAAATTCCACTGTAAAAAGAGGGCTCGTGGAGCTTGGGAAAAAAGATTGATCCACAAACGTAAAGCCTATGAGAGCAGAACCAAGCAAACAAACCATGACCAATATTGTTACCTTTCTCTTACGAATACACGCCTTGAGAAATCTTCTATACATCCTATAAAGTTTTGTATCGTAGGGAATCTCTGCTTTTGCTGAAGTTTTTAAAAAACGCACACCGGCTACAGGGGTAACGGTAACGGCAAGGACCCAACTTATAATCAAGGAAATTCCCACCACCTGAAAAAGGCTTTGGCAAAACTCCCCTGTGCTATCTGGGGACAGGCCAATAGGAGCAAAAGCTATAACAGCAATAAAAGTAGCTCCCAACAAAGGCCATTGAGTTTGAGTCACAACACCCACGGCAGAAGATATTCTATCCTCACCGCTTTGTATCCGCACAAGAAGGCCATCAGCAACAACGATGGCGTTGTCCACTAGCATTCCCAAAGCTACAATCAATGCTCCAAGAGAAATACTATGAAGATCTATCCTCACAAGTTTCATTGCAATAAAAGTGGCAAAAATTGTAAGCAACAATACCCCGCCAATAAGCATTCCACTGCGGAAACCCATAAATATAAGTAATATGGCAATAACTATACCCAGAGCTTCCAGAAGATTTAATAAAAAGTTATTAATTGCCTTCTGAACTGTATCCGACTGGTAGTAAATAAGCCCTAAATTCATGCCGATAGGAGTCTGCGGCTCTAGTTCCTTGAGCCGCTTCTTTATGGCTTCTCCCATAGCAATAACGTTGCCACCTTCTACGTTGGAGATACCGATTCCAACAGCAGGACTTCCGTTATAACGCATCATTGCCCGTGTTGGCTCTATATAATTACGAGTAACTGTAGCTATGTCATCTAAACGGATCAGCACCCTCGAGGAAGATGCAAGAAGTAACGCCCCTACTTGTTCGACAGAAGAAAACTCCCCAGTTGGAGTTATGCGAATATACTCTGCTCCCGCTCTCACTTTCCCCGATGGAACCACGAAATTCTGAGCTTTGAGAACTTGAAAAAGTTCTTCCATAGAGATACCGAGCTGACTAAGTTTCGTTCTGGAAATTTCTACATAAATAGCCTCTTTTTGTATGCCTGTCACTTCAACACTTGCAACCCCAGGAACAAGAAGCAACTCCTTACGCAAATAATCAGCAAAATCTTCAAGTTCTCTGTAAGAATATCCTTCGCCAGTAAGGGCAAAATAAACTCCATATACATCTCCGTAGTCATCGTTAACTAAAGAACGACTTGTTCCTGGTGGTAACTGCTCTTGAACATCATTTATTTTCCGTCGTAACTCGTCCCATATTTGAGGCAAATCTTTTGCTGTATACGTATCTTTAATATCTACATACACAAGAGAAACGCCTTCCTGAGAAAGAGACCGGACCTTATCCACTTGTCCCATCTGTTGAGCAGCCCGTTCTATAACTTCCGTTACCTCTTCCTCCACTTCTTTTGGAGTAGCTCCTGGGTAAGCAGTGGTAACTACCGCTGTCTTAATAGTAAAGGCAGGATCTTCCAGTTTTCCTAACCCTTTATAGGCAAAAACTCCACCTATAATCAAAAAAACTGTAAAAAACCACGTCACGTATCTCTTTTGAATTGAATATTCTGCAATATTCATAATAGGCCCCTACTCGTTAGGAGAAAGGAACGTTACTGGATCCCCTTCGGCTAAATAATTTACTCCAGCCGTAACGACACAATTTCCAACTGTAATATTCCCACCAACAATGACCATATCGCCTTGATACGACTGAATATATACTTCCACCTTATGAACCGTCATGGTTTCTTCATTGATAATCCAAAGGAAATGCGTTGTTCCCTCTCCTGGAACAACGGCTATAGAAGGGACTGCAAATCCTTTAACCTCATGGGCCCCGTTTTGCCCAGTAAATTCAACATTCGCAGTCATACCTGGCAAAACAACTATGTCCTTCGGGTAAGGCATCGTGAATGTTACAGCATACGTCTGAGTTTGTGGGTCGGCTTCTGTAGATATCTCCTTAAAGACAAGAGAGTATTGCGTGTTGGGTGCTGCCTCAAAAGACGAAGATACTCCTAAAGAAGTATTTAAACGAAATTTCATAATATCCTGTTCTGGAATAGAGACCACTATTTCAACCTCTTCCAGATTTTGTAAACTTACGATCGGTTGGTCCCTTTGCACGCTTTGAAAATTGTCCACATATCGAGCAGCAATAATCCCTTTAAAAGGAGCTTTAAGTTCTGTATCATCCAAGGCACTTTGAGCAGCTTGAACTTGAGATTCTAACCCCTGTATAGTAGCTTCCATCGCCGCAATGTCTTCAGCCCTAGCACCACTTCTTGCCTTCTGAAGTTCCTGGCTAGCAGCATTCACTTCCCCTTTCGCCACCTCATAGGTTGTTTGTGACCGCTCTAAATCTACTTGAGCCACAACTCCTTCCTTAAATAAGCGTTCCATCCTTTTATAATCTGCTTCTGCCTCTGCCAATTTGGCTTTCGCCGAAGCAACTTGAGAAGATAAAGCCGAAATTTCTTCTCTTCTTGCTCCAGCTCTCATAGCAGACAGCTGTGCTTTAGCATTATTCAGGGCGCTCTGCGCATTCATCAATTGAACTTTGAAATCTCGAGGATCTATTTGGGCAACAAGATCGCCCTTATTTATAGGTTCACCTTTCTTCACTGGTAACTCAATAAGAGGACCTGACACTCTAAAAGAGAGATCTGCTGTCTTTGAGGCAAGGACTTTACCTGGGAATACACGTCGTAAAACAACGTCTGGGGCAGAAAGGGTTATATATTTTACAGGACGAGCGATTTTTTCCACAACCTTCTCTTTTTGTTCCTCTTTTTTATTCGATAAAAGGAAAAAACCTCCAACAACAATAAGGATGGCAGCCACGCCCCATAGTCTTTTAAATCTCATTATCTCTCACCTCTATCTTCTCATCGTATTAATTTATAACAGGGTCAACCACCAGTAACGCAACCTCGTATATTCGTTTTGTAACTCCATTCTGTTAATTTTAAAAAACAAGAAAATTATACTCTTTTATTTTAAAATAAATCTTCAAAAAATAGGGTATACAAAAACAAAAAATCACCCAATCTTTTTCCTTCTCGATACGATCCTATTCTTTTGTGATTAAAATTATTTTCTGCTTTCTTTATAACGCAAAAGCCCAACCTGAAAGAAAAGGTTGGGCTTTTTTAACATGTAAACGATTTTTTGTAAGAGCAACGTTTCAAAAAATTGCTACTGCGCTGAAAGTCCCCGCTCTTTTAGTGTTCCTGGGATAATGTTATCCCAAAATGCCGCACAAATACCTGCGACAGCCATGGGTGTTTTAAGGATAGCCCATAAAACTTGTCCGATAATCCCAATGGAAAAGAAAGAATCTTTCGCACCTTCTACCCATCCAGGAAGCCCAAGGGCCATTAGAAAAGCGAAACCTACTATCAAAACGTTTCGTTGGCTCGACATATCCGCTCGCAGCAACACTTGTATCCCTAATGTCCCAATAATACCAAAAAGGGCTATGTACGCTCCGCCAATAACAGGGCTAGGGATCGTAGCAATGAGCGCCCCTATTTTCCCCACAAAACTCATAAGTATAAGGAGAATCGCTCCTGTACGTACAACCCAGCGAGAGGCAACTCCCGTTAATCCGATAAGACCAATATTTTCTGTATATGATGTTGTAGCAACCGCACCGAGAGTCCCAGCAATCGCACAGTTCAAACCTTCAGCACCTATTCCCCTATTAATCATGGAGGGTGTAGGATCTGGGAGGCCAGCAACATAAGAACAGGAGTGATAGTCACCTATAGATTCGATCATTACCGCAAAAAAGCCTGCGATAATCGCTCCGAAAGAAATAATGTCAAATTTTGGAGCACCCCAAGGCATAATGCCTGTAAAACGGAACCATGGCGCTTGCACTACGCTGGAGAGGTCAATATACGCTGCATGTCCACTGGGAAAAAAGCCTATGAGGGTTCCACCAAGGGCTACGAGATACGCAATGGAAATAGAAGCCAATACAGCAAAAATATTGAAGTATTTATTTCGACTTACTAAGCTGAAGAAAAAGACTCCCACAACTACAATGAGAGATATAGGCCAGTATTTCGAAGCATTTGCCTGGATAGCTACTGGTGCCATGGAAAAACCTATTGCCATAATAGTAGGCCCGATAACTACTGGAGATATAAGCTTTCGTATAACACCAACAATCCGGCTATACCCTATAATAGAAAGGATAATGCCTCCTAAAATTAAAGCTCCGCTTACATGCTGCATTACGACAGAAGGCCCCGAAGCCCCGTAAGCTGCGATAATCGTCATTATAGGAGGAATAAAGCTGAAACTAGATCCCTGAACAATAGGTAGTCCGGATCCAATTTTAGGGTGAGTCTGAATTAACGTTGCTATACCCATTGCCAGATAAACACAAGATATAAAAAAGCCAATTTCTACTGTAGTCATCCCCATTGCTGGACCAAAAATCAAGGGGACAAGAGTTGTAGCTCCAAATAAAGTTAAAACATGTTGAAAACCAGCTAAAACCATAATAGGAAAGGGCGGCTTGTCGTCCACTCCAAAAACTATGTTTTTAATTGCCATCCTAACACCCCCATATTTAAACTGGGGTTATTGTAGCAGATTGTACAATCGGTTGCATAAAATTTTGATTAAATATTTCTATAAAAATAAGATATAATATTTTCGGAGGTGGTTCTTTTGAACAATAATCTTAAATACATGGCACAGCAGTGTGCGTGCGCTTTAAAGGAAGCACATAAAATAGTTCTGTTAAGTGGCGCTGGAATGTCTACTAATGCCGGAATACCCGATTTCAGAGGCCCCAATGGAATTTACAAACAAAAAATGCAGACAGATCCAGAACTTATTTTCGATATTGACTACTTCCAGAAAAATCCTCGCTTCTTCTATCAGTTCCATCGAGAATTTTTAAAGGTCATCAATAAAATAGAACCTACCTTCTCTCATCGGTTCTTTGCGCAACTGGAAAAAGAAGGGAAACTCGCTGGAATCATTACCCAAAATATCGATGCCCTTCACCAAAAAGCTGGCTCTAAGAAAGTGTACGAGATACATGGGAGCACATGGCAAAGCTATTGTACTTCTTGTGGCGAAGTCTTCGACTACGAGACATCATATGCGAAGAGCTTCAAAGAAGACATCCCTCATTGCGAAAAATGTGGCGGCGTACTAAAACCTGACATTGTCTTTTTTGGAGAAAATGTAAAACACCTTTATGAATGCCAAACCCTTGCTGAGGAGGCCGATTTGCTTTTTGTAGTAGGATCTTCTCTTACTGTCACCCCAGCAGCATTTTTACCTTCCATGTGTCCAGGGAAAATAGTAGTTGTCAATAAAGGGGATATTTCTTATGCCTATTTACATCCTCAAAAGATCTTTATTCATGCGGAATGGGATATAGATGATTTTTTTAAAGCAGTAGAAGAGGCAGGAAGAGAATAACCTCCTCACCTTTCTTAAAAGGAAGTCCGATACATGATATAGAAGTGGAAATTAGTGAATCTGGGGTGAAAGTATGAAACGTAAATACAGGTGGAAACAGTTACTTCTCTCTTTTTACTTTATCATCGGAACTTTTTTTATCACACCAGCCTTAGGGCGAGAAATTCAAGGGAACGTATTTACTGTCGATGTGTTGCCGACAGAGAATTCTAGCAGTTTTGAAGTTTGGGAAAGCCGCTTTTATCCTGTAGATATACTTGATCAAAAGATAACACAATATTGCATAAGCCAGCTGAAACGTTCCCCTTTTATAGAAGTTCGGGAACAGCAAAAAAGGGGAAGAACTCTTCCGCCTGGAGATATGGCTTTACAACTGGAAATTTATTCTTTTACTGTGAAAGATAAGGATTTTTTCGGAAAAGACCAGAGAGGCAAAGTACGCATAAGACTTCGCGTCTACGATAATTCTGGGAAGGAGCTCCCTTTTTGTGCAGATATCGTAGCAGAAGATCAGCGATATATACCTGTTCCCGGAGATGATCGCCTGTTTTTTCTATCTGCACGAGGTTTCTCCCCTTTCGATCCCATGTATAAAGACGGCCTTGATCTTTTTCGTCTCGCCCCCAGAGAAAACACTAACAATTTCAGCAAACCTGTATGGGACGATTTCTCACAATCGCCATATTGGGAAGCCTGCAAAAAAGCTATAAACAAAGCGCTACAACAGGTGACAGACGGTTTCTCGGGATTATACCGCACCGCCAACATTGTGGGGTATGCAAAGAATGCAGATGAAGAAGGGACTCATTTCATTATTTCCGCAGGACGATATGAAGGAATTCGAGAGAAAGATATTCTAACTGTTGTAAGGAAGGTGTCCTTTAAAGGAATTGGACCCCACGCTGCGGAGAGCGCCTTCCCTAAAGAAGTAGGGACCGTTCGTGTTATACAAGCTGTAGATCACAATGCCATCGTAGTTGTAATGAAACAAGAAGAAGACAAAGAACCTGACATAGAACTCTCAGATATCATTCTAATACCATTCTATCATTCCAGAATGTAAGGCAGCTGTCGCGCGGAGGGAAAAGGTAGAATATGCCGACATTCTGTCTTCACTCGAAAGCTCTCTTGTGTCGCAGGTCAAGGAAGAGTATTAGGGAGAGGCGTTACATTGTTACACTCTGGATGAGACTGGATGAGATTTATGTTTTTGCTGGTGTGGTGTGTGAAATACCAGCGGATGAAGGCATGATGCAAGCATAAAAATAAAAAAAGATCCCTGGCGGCGACCTACTCTCCCACAGATAGCCTCTGCAGTACCATGGGCGCTGGAGGGCTTAACTTCCGGGTTCGGCATGGAACCGGGTGTAACTCCTCCGCTCTGACCACCAGAGATCCAAAATCTATATGCTCTCTGCTCTTCAACATGAAAATAAAAGGGAAACCAATGGATAAATGAGAATAAGGCCTCGGCGTATTAGTACCGGTCAGCTCAAAGCCTCACAGCTCGTACACTCCCGGCCTATCTATCCTGTCATCTTCAGGACACCTTACTTCCTCGCGGAATGGGGTATCTCATCTTGGAGGCGGCTTCCCGCTTAGATGCCTTCAGCGGTTATCCGACCCGAACATAGCTACCCGGCTTATGCAGCTGGCGCTACAACCGGTACACCAGAGGTTCGTCCACTTCGGTCCTCTCGTACTAGAAGCAGATCTCCTCAAATACCCTACGCCTATGGTGGATAGGGACCGAACTGTCTCACGACGTTCTAAACCCAGCTCACGTACCGCTTTAATGGGCGAACAGACCAACCCTTGGGACCTGCTTCAGCCCCAGGATGCGACGAGCCGACATCGAGGTGCCAAACCTTGCCGTCGATAGGAACTCTCGGGCAAGATCAGCCTGTTATCCCCGGGGTAGCTTTTATCCGTTGAGCGACGGCCCTTCCACTCGGTACCGCCGGATCACTAAGACCAACTTTCGTTCCTGCTCGAGATGTCTCTCTCACAGTCAAGCCACCTTATACCTTTGCGCTCTCTATGGGCGGTTTCCATACGCCCTGAGGTGACCTTTGCGCGCCTCCGTTACTCTTTAGGAGGCGACCGCCCCAGTCAAACTGCCCACCTGACAATGTCCTGCCAGCCGATTCAGACTCAACAGTTAGAACTTCGGTATGTCAAGGGTGGTATCCCAACAACGGCTCCTGAAAGGCTGACGCCCTCCATTCTACGCCTCCCACCTATCCTGTACATGACAGACCAAAATCCAATATCAGGCTACAGTAAAGCTCCACGGGGTCTTCCCGTCCCACCACAGGTAACTGGCGTCTTTACCAGTACCACAATTTCACCGGGTCCCTCGTTGAGACAGTGCTCAGATCGTTACACCATTCGTGCAGGTCGGAACTTACCCGACAAGGAATTTCGCTACCTTAGGACCGTTATAGTTACGGCCGCCGTTTACTGGGGCTTCATATCAAGGCTTCGCTTACGCTAACCTCTCCATTTAACCTTCCAGCACCGGGCAGGTGTCAGTCCCTATACTTCGGCTTACGCCTTATGCAGAGACCTGTGTTTTTAGTAAACAGTCGCCTGAGCCTGGTTTCTGCGACCACCCTTAGCTCCATATGAATATATTTCACCAGAGTGGCACCCCTTCTCCCGAAGTTACGGGGTCAACTTGCAGAGTTCCTTAACGAGGGTTTTCCCGCTCACCTTAGCTTCCTCAGCTAGCCCACCTGTGTCGGTTTCGGGTACGAGCAACCAACAAACTCCCTAGAGGCTTTTCTCGACAGCCGAGCTTCAATGACTTCGACCCCGTAGGGCCTCCC